>JAPKYY010000405.1 GCA_026394095.1 Acidobacteriota bacterium
TTGCTCATGTGCCTTGTTTTTCTTACGCCAACAGCAGGCCAGACGCTTGCGGCGTTTGAGTTATCAGCAGACGCATGCAAGACGCGTTGCTGTAGCAAGAAGACATCCTGCTGCCGCCGGAGTGGCAAACAGAGCGTAGCCATCAGTGCAAAGCCCTGCCTGAAGTGTTTTGCAGAACCGCTGATCATTGCATTTGACGGGCCTGCACTTGTCTCAAATCCTGGCACGGCGCAGCGTCTTGCAATTTCTTATTTCGTACTTCCTTCGATTCCCGAGGGAATCCAACATCCTCAGCCCAAAGCCTTTGCACGCTTTGAGCGTCCTCCTCCACAAGCCTGACCGTCCTCTCCCCAAAATTTCAGACAAGTTCATTTTCTCTTGAGAGAAAGAGGGATCCATGCTGTTGAGAATGATGGGCACCCCTGTATTTGCAATTGCGATTGCTGTAGCAGGAGTGCCTCAAAAACAAGTGCAAAGGGTAGCCACGCTCGAGCAAAGACTACGCGAGGCTCAACTCGATTTTGAAAAAGGCATTCAATATGCCGACGGCGCAGGTGTAGCCAAAAACATGCAGAAGGCTGCCGAGCATTACCGTAAGGCTGCAGAGAAAGGCTATGTTCCGGCCCAATACAATCTGGCCTATTTGCTGGAGAACGGAGCGGGTGTCCCGCAAAACCTGAAGGAAGCTGCAGTCTGGTATCGCAAGGCCGCAGAGCAAGGCGACGCTCAATCGCAAAACAACCTTGGGGTGATGTACGCAACAGGCAGCGGCGTTGCTAAAGATGATGCTGCAGCCGTGCGGTGGTATTCGCTGGCAGCTCAACAGAAGGATGCGCAAGGGTTAACGAATCTGGCCGCGATGTATCTGCAAGGACGCGGCGTACCACGCGACTTCGCGCGGGCACTCGATCTATCGAAGCAGGCGGCGGAAAGTGGTTATCCGGTGGCGCAGAACAACCTGGCGCTGATGTATGCCAACGGCCAGGGAGTGAAGCAGGACTACGTGATGGCCTATGCATGGCTTGATGTTGCGGCTTCTGAAGTGAGTGCGGCTGCGTCTCTGCGAGACAAGATGGCAACGCGAATGACACCGGTACAAGTAGGACAGGCCAAGCAGATTGCGGCGATGAAGATCAAGAAATTCAGAGGAGGCAAATGATGAGTTGCTCATGTTCGAAGCACGCGAGCAGACGGAGTTTTCTCTTTGTGGCTGCGATGGCTTCTGGAGTGCCCGCGGCACTAGCCAATCTTGCCAACGGCGACCCGAGGCTGGAGAAATTGTTTTCGATGTTTATCGCGCCTTGTTGTTGGCGGGAGAACCTTCTAGTGCACTCCTCGCCCACAGCCGATGAGTTGCGGGCCGATATTCGCAAGAAGGTCGAGTCGGGATTTACGGATGACCAAATCAAGGCTTCGTTTCTTTCGAGATATTCAACCCGAATTCTCGCTATGCCGGAAGGTGTTAAGGGACAGTGGCTGAATTGGACCCCGTGGCTCTTATCTGCCGGCGGATTAGCTGCCCTGAGCGGGATCGTCTGGCGCTCTGTGCATCGAGAAAAGCCTGTGTTGGCGCATGCCAATTTACCTGAGTTACCGGAAGAGGAGTGGTAAGTGATTAAGAGTTTCTTTCTATTGTTGGTGCTGGCTGCATTGTTGCCTGGGCAAATGCGGCGCGCAGACCCACCTGCTTCGAAAGAGAGCGGCATGCCTTATGTTGTGACCGGCCCCGATGGAGCGATTTATGTTTCGTACATCGACTATCTCGGGGCAGAAGGCCATGCGTTTCGCTTCTCGCGGTGGGATGGTCGAACATGGTCCACACCCGAGACGATTGCGCAGGGCAAAAACTGGTTTGTGAATTGGGCGGATTACCCAACGATTGCAGTGCTGCCGGATGGCGCAATGCTGGCACACTGGCTGACCCGCTATGGAGGCGAGGGTAAATATGGCTATGGCATCCGGGTAGCGAAGCGGGACGCAAGCACCAGGAAGTGGCGTGAGGTTTATGGCATGAGCCTTGATGATCCCAAGGATTATGCGGGTTTCCTGAGCTTTTTGCCGCAGACACCCGGTGCAGTTTACCTTGCACCGCCGGCGAAGCCAGAAGATAGCCATCGCAAGACGGTGCGCTACGTTTCGTTTGGGCCCGCTGGGGAGGCACTGAAAGATCTTGAGATCGATGCTGACGCCTGCTCTTGTTGCCAGACGGCGATTGGTGCCACCAGCGACGGCTTCATCGCGGCTTACAGGGATCACCAGCCCGGTGAGATCCGTGACATTGCCATTGTGCGATTTACAGATGGCACCTGGACCAAGCCCGCGACACTACATCCCGATGGATGGAAGATCAACGGTTGCCCTACCGACGGCCCCTCCATTGCAACGAGAGCAAAGAATGCGAGTGTGGTTTGGCTGACCCGGGCGAACGAAAACCCCAAGGTGCAAGTTGCGCTCTCCAAAGATAATGGGGCCCATTTTGCGGCACCCGTCCGGATCGATGACGGCAAGCCGCTCGGCAGAGCCTCCATCGTGGTGCTGGATGACAAAAACTACCTGGTGACATGGATCGAAAAAACAGGGGACGACGGAAAGGCAGAGATTCGCATCAAGCGTGTCTCGCTGGATGGCCAGACATCAGAATCCGTTGTCACGGCCGAGGCCAGTACCTCGCGACTGACTGGCTTTCCCAAGCTGGCCGTAAATAAAGACCAAATCCTGGTCGCCTGGCGCGAAGGCAACATCCGCGCAGTGACATTTAACGTAAACCAATTCAGAGGCAAAGATTCGAAGTGACGTTTCAATATTTCTTTTTCAGGGCCGTTGCCTTTTTGATTGTTGGGGCTGCTGCATTTGGGCAGTCCTCGACAGCGACCCTATCCGGGGTGATTACCGATGAGCAGGACCGGGCCGTTGGCAATGCCAGGCTGACGCTGCTCGATCCAAAGAAGGGTGTGAGCAAACAGATCACATCAGACACGAACGGAAGCTATGTTTTCGCCCAGTTGCCAGCCAGTACGTATGAGTTGCTGGTAGAGAAAGCTGGCTTTGCCAAAGCTCGATTTGCTGAGCTCACTATGAACGCAAACGATCAAAGGTCGTTGCAGGTGAAGTTGAAAGTGGCAAGCCAGGATGAGACGGTAACGGTAACCGGAGTTGCTCCGCTGGTGAGTGAATCACCTGCCGTGGCTACGGTGGTAGACCAGCGCTTCATCGAGAATCAGCCGCTCAATGGCCGTAGTTTTCAGACTTTGATCAACTTATCACCAGGAGTTGTACTTGCGCCTTCTGGCCTTGTTGACG
>JAPKYY010000608.1 GCA_026394095.1 Acidobacteriota bacterium
CCCTCATCCAGCATTGCGCTCCGGCATTGCCAGCATCCACTTCACGGTTCCACTCAGCCACCTGCGCGTCCCAGCGGGAAGTCAGATCCAACTGCCCGGTCGACTTTACCGCCCAGTTAAATCGCGACACAGGCCGGCCGGGCTTCAGCCGTTCGAGCAACTTCTCACTCGAAGGCCCAATCGTCTTGTCAAAATCCGGCACCGGCCCATGGATCTCCATAAAGGGCCGCCCTATCTTGTCATCGAGACACCACGCATTGGCAAAGCAAAGATGCCCTGCGATCAATGGCAATCCCGGCTGCTTCGCGTCGAGAATCAACAGATCTTCCTGAACACAATTCCCTGCCCCAAGAATCGGGCAACGCTCAACCAAATCAACACTCACGCCACAGACAGCACGCATCCATTCCACAAGCTCCAGCTGCGCCTCACCCGCTTCAGGCAAAGCCTGACAATAGTAAGACTCATCAAAATCAATGCAGGTGCGCTTCAGCCCAAGCTCGACATCCAACTCCTCATCAACCTCGAAGATCTCAGACACCGAAGAAAGCGGCGTCGCACCAATCCTCAACTCATACTCCGGCTGCCGGAGCGGAAAGTATTTCGGTGGGATCACAGCTCTTCCTTTCGCACTGCCGCCAGTCCAAACAAAGCCAGAAACAGCGTCAACACTTCCGAATCCCCCAGGTTATGTTCAAAGAGTCCACTAGCCGCCAGTCCCGCCATCGAGGCCAGTGCAAAATACCGGATCGGCGAAGGACACCTCATCCACGACCGCACATTCAGACCAACAAACACAAAAAAGCAAAGCAGTGCCGGCAATCCTCTCTCAGCCGCATATTGCAGATAGAGATTGTGCAAGTGGCCATAATAACCATCCGGCAGCGGTTTGGCCGCACGCTCAGGCGTCAGATATTCGCGAAAGTGCTTGCCCGGCCCTTCTGGCCCAAGCCCCAGCACCGGATGCGCGGCAATCATCCTCCACCCCACCTCGCGAGTCACCTCGCGGTGCGCATTAGAATCCACCTCTCCATGCGGCCGCACAATACTCTCCATCCGGCTACGAATCGCACCAGGAGCAACCACATAGGTCAGAGCCACCACAACCGGCAGCGACAACAAAGACCATGGCCGCCAGCACGCCATCAGAACCGCGGCTGAGCACCCCACCCCGAGCCAGATCGATCTCGTCTGCCCTAATAGAATTGCCACCCCAAACACCCCCAGCAAAAACACCAACCCGACTCGGCGCACCAAACTCTGCCGCGTAAACAACAACACCGCACCAGCCAGTGAAAACGCAATCATCATATGCGCCCCAAAGGTCATCCAGTGGCTCATGAACCCCGTAATCCGGTCGGCTACATAAGCGAGATAAAAATCCTGATGCGCCGCAACTGCAGCTTGCCACTTTGAGTAGTACTCCCAAAAGCTCCACAACGCTGAAGAGCCAGCCACAACACAAACCGGCCAAACGACAGCAGCTCGCGGAAAGTCCCGCGCCAGCAATGTCGCCCCCAGTGGCAGCAATGTCCATAAATAGAGTTTTTTGATCTGCGGCAGCGCACTCCGCGCATCTCCACTCACCAACGCCGCCACCAGCGTCAAACCAAGAAACGCGGCCGCCCAGCCCATCCCAACCGGCCATTCCGGCTTTTCACGTAATGACAAAAACAACGCCAGCGCCAGGCCCAACAGGATTTGGCTGGCGGCAATAGAACAGAAGGCCATGACAATCGAACTTGCCAAAGCCATCCCCGCCAGATCTCGTCGCGAAATTGACACAGCTTTCATCGTAGTATTGATAAACAAGGCTTCAAGGGCAAATGGAACTTTATCTTTTACGGCACGGCATCGCGGAAGACGTCGCCTCCTCCGGGCGGGACGCAGATCGGGCCCTCACGGCTGAAGGAAAGCGCAAACTCCGCGAGATTCTCAAGGTAGCTGCCCAGGCAGAACTGCGCCCTACTCTGATCTTATCGAGTCCCTACAAGCGTGCTATCGAAACAGCTAACATCGCCGCCAAATCCCTCGACTACAAAGCAGATATTCTCCAATCCAGCGCTTTTGTCCCCAATGCCCATCCCAATGAATTATGGGAAGAAGTCCGCATGCACAAGTCAGAAGCCAGACTCCTCGTCGTTTCCCATGAACCCCTCCTGAGCAGCGCCGCATCCTTGATCCTTAACTCCAGCAGCCTCCGTGTCGATTTCAAAAAAGGAGCAATCCTCCGCATCGACCTCGAAGGCTTCGCCGCCCAGCCCCACGGCATCCTCAAGTGGTACCTCACGCCCCGCCTCGTCGCCTAAGGCAAATGTTTCTTCAACCAGGACTTCACCGATTTGTGAGCTTTGCTCAGCGCGCCTTCTGTCTTCGTGTTCGCTAGGGCAAGCGCATCGATCGTAGTGCTGCCCGCAGCGATCACAGGCTGCACTCCAGGCTTACCCGGGTTCGCCGAAATGATGCGCTTGCTTGCGTCCAGTTCTTTTCGCAACTCCGCCGGAAAATCGCTGCCCATCTTTTCGCGCAGATTCCAGCCCGAAGCCAACGCCCATTCAGACCCATTCAATCGATTCCCAACCTCACCCAGATTCACCAACTGAGACACCTTAAGTCGCACACTGCGATCACACCGGTCTGCGCCACAGCCGGTCTTGCAAGCAGCCTCACTCAAGAACGATGCATGCTTGCCACGAGAGATCCACACCTCGGGTCCACGCCACTCGGAATAAAGCATCGCCGCCTTGGCTGCGGATCCGCGATCACAGACGGTATCTTCATGTGCTGCCGCGTACCAATACCTGGCTCGCCATTCCCCCTTCTCTTCAGTAAGAAAAGCCGACACATGCTCGGCATCAAGAGGGTGCTGCCCCCGCCCGCAATCCGCCGCCCACAAGTGATAGTAGTGCACCTCGAGCCCGCCGCTGGCGGCAAAAACCTGGCCGTAAATCGTGCCATTCCTGCTTTTTGCAACAGGCTCCACGCGGCCCCGTTCAAACTCCGCCGGAGCCACATCACAGTCATCCACCGCCACATAAAATTTCGGTACAAACCGCTCGATCAGCCTCTGCTCCAGCTCATCCTGCACCCCATCCAAATCCTGATCTCCACCAAATGCACTCATGGCCAGGAAGAGAAAGAAAAACCTCATCCTTCCTTTATAAGTCGAAACGATACGATAGATAGACAGATGGAGACCAATAAGCCGGAAAT
>JAPKYY010000603.1 GCA_026394095.1 Acidobacteriota bacterium
ATCGTCCTGTATTTTCGCGGCGGCGCCGTCTGATAGCCCCGACACCCCCTTCAAGCTTGCGACTGTTTCGACCAACGGCAAGACATCGGTGCTGGCTATGGTTGTCAATAACGACAAAACCGTATTCGAGATCGAAGCAGCCAATAGTTACGTCACAAAACAAGCCAAAGTCCCGAGCCTGCGCATCCCAGCCGATATGCGCGAGCTGATCGAGCAATACTCGACGGTCAGTAAACGCCTCTACCAGATTGCCAATTTTCTGAATGGCAAAGATACTCAAAAACTCTCATTTGCGCATGACACCGCAAAGGTAAAATTCCACGCCCCAATCAAATACCCCTGGAATTTGCTGGCCGCAGCCGCCAACTACCGCGCACACGCCGAAGGCATGGGAGTGACTCCTCCCGCTGCTGGGGGCCGCGCTGGTGGCTTCAATGCTGCTGCTGCAGCCCTGATCGACCCGGATCGCGATGCCCCTGTCTTCTTTGCCAAATCTCCCCGCTCCTGCATCATCGATCCGGGCGAGGCCTACTTCATTCCCCCAGGCCGCGAACGCATCGACTGGGAAGGTGAAATGGCCATCATTATCGGCAAACCCGCCTATCAGGTGGCAAAGGCCCAGGCTCACGATTATGTCTTTGGCTACAGCATATTGTTTGATCTGAGCGATCGTGGCGGGCGCAAGCGAGAGCAGAACATGTTCCCCGGTGCTAACTGGTTTGAGGGCAAAAGCACAGATCGTGGCGCACCCTTCGGCCCGGTGATTGTTCCCAAAGAGTTCTTGCCCAACTTCGATAAACTCCGCATCCTCACGAAGGTGAATGGCGTGGTTAAACAGGACGGCAGCACGGCAGAACTGCTCTGGAAAGAACACCACATCATCCAATACCTCACTTCGATCCTCACCCTTTACCCGGGCGATGTCATCTCGAGCGGAACGCCCTCAGGCACTGGTATGGAGCGACAGGAATTCCTCAAACCTGGTGATACCGTCTCGATCGAGATCGAAGGCATCGGCAAGATTGAGACGCCATTTAAGGCTCAGGCAAAGTAGCAGTCAATCCTATATAATTCACCCGTCAGTCTGAATGGGGAAACTTGCGCTCTATTTCGTGATTCTGTGCCGGCTCGTGTCCGCGCAATCCGACGCTGCGTTCTTTGAGCGTAAGATCCGGCCGGTGCTTGCAGACAAATGCTGGTCTTGCCATGCTGCATCGGCAAAATTGTCGTTTGCCGGCCTCCAGCTCGACTCTAAAGCCGCAGTTGCCAAAGGCTCTGATGCCGGGCCTATCATTATTGCTGGTAAGCCAGAGGAGAGCCGTTTGTATCAGGCGCTGCTCTACACTGGCCAAACCAAAATGCCGCCTACGGGCAAGGTTGCCCCGGAAGTGCTGGCGGACTTTCGCAAGTGGATTCTGGAAGGTGCGTTCTGGCCAGAAGACAATAGCTCCACAAACACAAGGACCAAGACCACAGCAACCAGTCATTGGGCCTGGCAGCCTGTTGGCAAAGCTCTTCCCCCTCAGGTTCAGAATGCTGGATGGCCACTCGATGATCTGGATCGATTCCTGCTTGCCAGGCTCGAATCGAAAGGTTTGCGGCCTGT
>JAPKYY010000946.1 GCA_026394095.1 Acidobacteriota bacterium
GGCTCTCTGAGGCCTGTCATCCGGCTTCTTCTCCAAACACCACATCACCAGCTTCTCCAGCCCTACAGGCACCGGCAATTCACTTCGCTCGCTCGGCCTCACGACGGGCTCCTGGATATGTTTCAAGATCAAAGCCATCGCACTAGGCCCCTCAAAAACAGTCTTGCCGGTCAGAAGGAAGTAAGCCACGCAGCCCATTGCATAGAGATCGGCCCGCCCATCCACCTTTTCTTCATTCCCTTCCGCCAACTCGGGAGCCATATATGCCGGTGTTCCAACTGTCGTCTGCTCCATCGTCAATTGCGTTTGTTCCTCGCTGCCCCGCGCCTTAACCAGCCCAAAATCGACAACCTTTACGAAGTCATGTTCGAGGCCCAAACGAGCCAGCAAAATGTTGGAAGGTTTGATGTCGCGATGCGTCAATCCAACCTTGTGAGCCTCCTCCAGAGACTTCAAAACGCCAGTCCAGATATGCTTTACCCGGCCAGCGGGCTGAGGTCCAAACCGGTTCACCAACTGATCCAGATTCAAGCCCCGAATCAACTCCATTGCAAAATACAGTTCCCCGGATGGGGTTGTCCCAAAGTCGAAAATCGATACCGTATGAGGGCTTTCCAGCCTTGCAATGACTCGTGCCTCGCGTTCAAACCGCTTCTGTTGCAAGGTTGTCGAAGCCGCCTTCTTGCTGATCAATTTCACGGCCGCATCCCGTGCCAAAAAACGATGCCTCGCTCTCCACACTTCACCCATACCGCCATGCCCCACCGGCTCAATCAATTCATAGCTTCCCATCTCCCTTGCCGCCTCAAGCTCTTCGCCCATCTTGTAGATCCACCGTGCCACCCATGTGCCAACAATTGCCATCAGTAGCGGAGCCGACGACCAGATGGCCCAAACAGCCACCGGCGGTATCGGGTTTCCCCTGATCAAAACATTGATCAGGATTCCGATCGGTGCCATCGCCGCTGAAATAAGGGCTGCCGGAAAAGCAAGCCGGAATGGCGCCGGGGCTAGCAACGCAAACGAAATAATCCACATGGTAATCGCCGAATGGCCGTGAATCAACAAATTGTCCGTAAACGGCAGGGCTCCTTCGGCCACACCAATCTGAAGGCTCGATACCACTTCAAACGCCAGCCCAAGCTTCACTACAAATTCCGGCTCCGCCTTCCACCGCCGGCTCGCCCAGTAGATTGCCAGGCCACACAATACCCCACTGATGGAATTCATCAAAAAGAAAAGGGCAAGATGGTCAACTTCTGCTGCTCGCGTAGTCTGATAAACGATTTCAAAAAAGATGTAGCTGACAGAAAAAGTCAGCCCCGCCAGGCCCACCCGCTTCGCCGACATCCCCGCCAGATCAAGTGGCATGGAATGCTTTCGCTCTGCTCCCGCTTGCGCGAACCCAATCCGGCGTTCTCGTAGCTCTAGTGTCTCCTGCGTGCTTGGCATCTCACTCCATCTTAGTGGGCGCTCGCATCGTAGATTACTTTGGCAATTTTGGCGATCACGGCTTCGCGGGTTTCCATCGGCGCGCGGGAGTCGCTTACAAAGACGGCAATTGCAAGGTGGCGTCCATCTGCCAGCCTCACGTATCCGATGTCATTGGTAGCGTGTGCCAGTCCGTTCGTCGCTCCAGAAGTCCCGGTCTTGTGAAACACCGGCGTGCCCGCCGGCAATTCACCCTTCAATCGCTTTGGGCCGGTCTCCGTCTCAAGCATCCACTTGTGCAGCAGCGCTGTGTTAGCCGCATTGAAGGGAGATTTGTCCGCAATTCGTCGCAGCAATTGCACTGCCTAAACAGGCGTCCACCAGTTGCGATACTGCAGCTGATTATCCCGATGCAGCCCACGTTCTCCATCCTTGATCTGGAAGCCCTGAATCCCCAACGAATCAACAAAGGCCTGTACCTTTTGTGGCCCCCCAAGAACCCGCAGCAAAACATCGGCAGCAACATTGTCGCTGGCAGAAACCGACAACCGCATTAACTCCGATAGCGGCACGTCAACATCGGCCTCAGGGTACTTGTCCTGCAGCGGGCTGTGCGTCTTCGGGAAAAACCTGTCTTCCTTCAGGAAACGAATCGGCTGATGCACCTGAAACTGCCCCTGCTCCACTGCATGCAAAACGGCCATCGCCAGCGGCAACTTAAACACCGACTGCATCGGCGGCTGCGACTTCTCATTCAGTCCACACTTCAACTTCACCCCGGGCAGGGAGCAGGCCACCGCCACATTGCCTTGGGCCTCAGCGGCAATGCCGGAAATCACTTTCGACAAGTCCTGCGAAAGCAGCGGCACTCCCAAAAAAAGCAAAAAGATAACGTGCATTGCCATAGCCTACCAAGGCTTTGAGATTCCAAATACCTTCAGGCGTGAAGTCAACGTAGCCGGATTCACTCCCAACAACTCCGCCGCTCCTCCTTTCCCCGAAATTTTCCCGCCCGCTGCCTCCAGCGCCGCCTCCAGATTCGCCTTCTCCCGCGCCCTCCACTCAACCTCCGGTATCACTTTACCCACAGAAGCCTTCGCAACGGCCACGCTCTTCACCCGTCCCGGCAAATCTAGCTCAAGCGTCCCACCTCGAGCCAGGATCACGGCCCTCTCCACCGTATTCTGCAACTCCCGCACATTCCCCGGCCAATCATAACCTTGCGCGCGGAGGCAAATCCAGCGGAAACACCCCCAACCGGTAATACAAATCCAACCGGAACCGCCCCTTCTCCACCTCCTCCCGTAAATCCCGGTTTGTCGCCGCAATCACTCTCACATCCACTCGCCGCGTTCGATCCTCACCCACCCGCTCAAACTCCCCCTCCTGCAACACCCGCAACAGTTTCGATTGCAACTCCAGCGGAATCTCTCCCACCTCATCTAAAAACAAAGTCCCACCATCGGCCAACTGAAACCGCCCCACCCGGTCCTTCACCGCCCCGGTAAACGCCCCCCGCACATGCCCAAAAAACTCACTCTCAAACAACTCCCTTGGTATCGACCCGCAATTCACCTTCACCATCGGCTTCCTCGCCCTCGGGCTCCTCTGATGAATCGCTCGCGCAATCAACTCCTTGCCGCTCCCGCTCTCCCCCAATACAAGAACATTCGCATCCGTCCCCGCCACCATGTCCACCTGCCGCAACGCCCGCTCAAGCGCCGGGCTACGGCCCAGAATCTCCCCAAACGACCCCACCTCAACCACCTCTTCCATCAAATACTCCCGCTCCCGCTCCAACTCCTTCCTCAGCTTCTCAGCCTCCTCAAACGCCCGCGCATTCGCCACAGCCACTGCCGCCGCATCCGCCACCGTCCCCAGCCACTCCCAGCAAGTCTCAGTCAGTTCTACCGTCCGAAATACTGCGAGTACCCCCAACACCTTACCTCGAAATAACAAAGGCCTCCCGGCAAACCCCACCAGCCCATGCTCCTGCACCCAATCCGGATGCCGCACCCAGCGCCTGTCTTCCTCCAGCCGCTCGATCCGAATCGCCTCCCCACTCTTCGCAATACTCCCAATCTTCAGCGCTCCATCGATCGGCACCCAGTGAAAGCTCCCCGTAATCCTCGACCACTCCGGTCGAATCCCGGCACTAGCCCTCAAATGTAAAGCCATCTCAGGCCGCGGATCGGGCTCCGCGCAATGCGGGCAACTCTCCCCGTTTTCCACCAGCCAAAGCCGCGCCAGCGCCA
>JAPKYY010000667.1 GCA_026394095.1 Acidobacteriota bacterium
CCATGCGCCCCGGCGACAACCTCTACACCGACAGCGTCATCGCCCTCGACCCCGACACCGGCAAGCTTAAGTGGCACTTCCAGTTCACACCCAACGACGGTCTCGATTTCGACGCCGCACAAATCCCCGTCCTCGCCGATCTCGAATGGAAAGGCCGCCCCCGCAAGACGATGCTCTGGGGCAATCGCAACGGCTTCTTCTACGTCCTCGATCGCGCCACCGGCGAATACCTCTTGGGCAAACCCTTCGTCAAGCAAACCTGGGCCACCGGCCTCGACGAGCGTGGCCGCCCCATGAAGGTCACTGGTATGACTCCCAGCCCCAAAGGCACCCTCATCATGCCGGGAGTCCAGGGCGGCACCAACTGGTACGCACCCTCTTATAGCCCACTTACAAAGCTCTTCTATCTAACAACGTGGGACGACTACTCCGGCGTCTACTATTCCTGGCAGCAAGACTACGAACCCGGCAAATGGTTCGCCGGCGGCAGCGTTCGTGCCGACGTCCCTGCCGTCCGTCGTGTCGAACCCAAAACCTGGCCATCGGAAGCCGCCTACGGCGCCATCCGCGCCCTCGATCCCCTCACCGGCCAGCGCGTCTGGGAATACAAAACCACCGACGTCAGCGATAGCGGCCTCCTCACCACTGCCACCAACCTCCTCTTCTCCGGCAGCCGTGAAGGTCACTTCTTCGCCCTCGATGCCACCAACGGAAAACTCCTCTGGCGCCGCTACCTCGGCGGCCAAACCGCCGCCACCCCCATCACCTGGGCTATCGACGGCCGCCAGTACATCTCAGTGCCCAACGGCCACGCCATCTTCACCTTCGGCCTGCCCGACTAATTTTCACCGCATACCCCTTGCGTTGGTTTTATCCATGTGATAGAAATTCCAGCCTGGTTACAAATGCGAACACTCACTTACTCCCTGCTGTTGTGCCTTCTCTCGACAAATGCTCTCGCCCAAGGCGAACGAGCCACCGTCACTGGAACCGTCTCTGACCCCTCCGGCGCTATAGTCCCCGCCGTAGCCGTCACCATCCGCAACCTCGAAACCAACGTCACTTCCCGCACTACTACCAACTCTGCCGGCCTCTTCTACATCACCTCGCTCTCTCCCGGCGCATACGACATCAACGCTGAAAAAGCAGGCTTCCGTCCCTCCCGCGTCTCCAACCTCCGCCTCACCGTAGGCCTTACCGCCACCGTCGCCATCACTCTCGAAGTCGGCACCGTCACTCAGGCCCTCGAAGTCACAGCCGCCGCCGTGCAGCTCGAAGCCCAAACCTCCGGCCTCGGTAAAGTCGTCGAGCAACGCCGCGTCGTCGAACTCCCCCTCCTCGGTCGCAACCCACTAGCCCTCGCCGCCACAGCCCCCGGCGTACTCCCCACCAGCGGCCAGCGTGGCACCGGCCAGGACATCGTCGGCGTATCAACCACCTCTCAAATCAACGGCGGTCTCGCCCAGCAAAACGGCGTACTCATCGACGGCGGCGAATCCCGGGGTTCTACCGAATCCGGCAACGCCTACACCGTCCCCATCGAAGCCGTTGGTGAATTCAAAGTAGAAACTTCCACTTACTCAGCAGAATTCGGCCGTGCTGCCGGCGGCATCGTCAACGTCTCCACCAAGTCCGGCACAAATCAACTCCACGGCGTCGCCTTCGAATTCCTCCGCAACGATCACCTCAACGCCAACAGTTGGCAGAACAACCGCAACCGCGTCTCCAAAGGCCTCTTCCAGCGCAATGAATTTGGCGCCGGTGCAGGCGGAAAGATCATTCGCGACCGCACCTTCTGGTACGCCATCTACGAAGGCGTCCGCCAGGGCAGCCCAGATCAGGCTCTCCTCTCCGTCCCCACCGCCCTCCAAAAGCAAGGTGACTTCTCACAAACCTTTGATCGCTTCGGCAACCTCGTCGGCGTCTACGACTACACCACCACCCGTACCGGCCCCAACGGCACCATCATCCGCGACCCCTTCCCCGGCAACCGCATCCCCGCTCAGCGCATCCATCCCATCTCAGCGAAGGTCATTCCCTTCTGGGGTGAAGCCAACCGCCAGGGTGAAGGCGCAGCACTCCTCAACAATTACTTCCGCGTCGGCAAAGCCATCAGCAACACCGACTCCTGGTTCGGCCGTATCGATCACATCGTCTCCGATCGTCACCGCCTCTATGGCCGCTACGGCGGTCGTGAACAAAAGAACACCACCCAGGTCGCACTCAACCCCGCCTTCCCCCCGCGCCAGCTCAGCTCCAATCCAGCCAACAGCGCCCTCATCACCTTCACCTCCATTTGGTCTCCCAGCTTCATCACCGAAGGCCGCGTTAGCTACACCCGCCTCCAGTTCGATTCACGCCCCTTAAGCGAAGGCTTCGACGTAGCCGCCCTCGGCTTCCCCAAGAGCGTCACCGATAACATTCTCTTCCAGCAATTCCCGCAGATCTCGATTCAAACCTACGCCCAGGGCGCCGGCCTCGCCGTCACAGGCGCCGCCCCCAACGAATTCGACCAGCTCGGCGGCGTCGGCCGCAACCTCGTCCCTCAGGACACCTGGCACGCCCAGTTCCACGGCACCCTCATCAAGACCCGCCACAAGATCAAGGTCGGTGCTGAAACACAGCTCATCAAGCTCAACGCCTTCAACTCCCAACAGTCCTCCGGTCAGTACATCTTCGACCGCGTTTATAGTCAGGGTCCAGACCCCAACGTCACCGCGCTCAACTCCGGCCACGGCTTCGCCAGCTTCCTCCTCGGCGTCCCCCAGGCCGGCGCCATCACCATCACCCGCCCCCTCTTCCTCTACCAGCGCTACTACGGCCTCTACGTCCAGGACGATTGGCGCCTCACCAACAAACTCACTCTCAACCTCGGCTTCCGTTGGGAATACACAACGCCCTACGCCGAAAAGTTCGGCCAGATCGGCTACATCGACTTCAACGCCACAGAGCCCGTCACCGGCCTTAAAGGCGACTTCAAATTGATCGAGCCCGGCGGCTACACCTCTGATCCGAACAAGAAAAACTTCTCGCCAAGATTAGGCCTCGCCTACCAGCTCAACTCGAAGACGGTCATCCGTTCTGGTGCCGCCATCTTCTACGCCACCTACGTCGGCGTCAACGCCGCCGCCACCGATTTCGGCAACGGCAGCTTCCTCTCCAACGCCCTCTTTCTCGGCCAGCCCAACCCCCTGCCCAACACGCCTCCCGCAGGCAGCTCCTGGTCCAACCCCTTCGCCGGCGGCATCATCGTCCCCGATCGCAACACCAACTTCGCCGGCCAGAACGTCCGCGCCGACGTACGCAACCGCCCCAACGCCTACGTCGCCAACTGGACCTTCTCCATCCAGCACCAGCTCAGCTCCAACACCCTCTTTGAGGTCGCCTACGTCGGAGCCAAAACCACTCACCTCTACTGGAACCGCCAGCGCAATCAGAACGACCCCTCGCTCCTCCCGCTCGGCAGCCAACTCCTCGCCCCGGTCCCCAATCCCTTCTTCGGCAAGATCAAGACCGGCTCCCTCAGCGGCGCAACCATCCAGGCCCGCCAGGCTCTGCGGCCCTATCCGCAATTCCTCGACCTGCTCATCTTCCGAGACCCCTACGGCGACATGAGCTACCAAAGCTGGTACATGCGTCTGGAGAAGCAGTACTCCCACGGCATGACCCTCAGCGCCTCCTACACTGCCTCAAAAACCATCGCTAACACCATGCAATCCAACACCTGGGTTGTCGGCCCCTCCAACAGTCTCTACAACGCCAGAGACAACCGCGGCATCGAAGCCAACGACATCCCCCAGCGCCTCGTCTTCAGCTACGTCTACGACCTTCCCTTCGGCAAAGGCCGCAAGTTCCTCAACAGCTCAAACCCCATCGTCAGCTACGGCTTGGGCGGCTGGCAGTTCTCATCAATCACCGTCCTCCAGAAAGGACGTCCGGTGATGATCACCGCCCCAGACACTACCAACCTCTTCAACTTCTCCTCCACCAACGGTAGAGCCAACCGTGTCAAGGATCCGGTCCTTCCCGACGGCCAGCAGACTCTCACCAACTGGTTCGACACCACCGCCTTCCAGCGCACCGCCCCCTACACCTTCGGTACCGACAGCGTCTCCCAGCCCCGTCTCCGTGGCCCGGGCCGCGTCAACTTCGATTTCTCACTCCTCAAGAACACACGCATCAAGGAGCGCTTCAACCTCCAGTACCGCGCCGAGTTCTTCAACATCTCAAACACCCCCGCACTCGACGCACGAGGTGCCACCACCGATGTAGCCAGCGCCCAGATTGGCCAGATCGTCTCCGGCGGCAACCCGCGCAATATACAATTCGGTCTACGCTTAGTTTTCTAGGAACAACATGAATCGAAGAAACTTCGGCCTCCTTCTGGCGGCAAGCGGCCTGGCCGCTTCAGAAAAAAAGACACCCTGGGCCCCGGGAATCAAAGTTGCCGTCCAGCTTGGGGCCAACCCCAGCGACGCAGATCTCCAGTTCATGAACCAGATCGGCGTCCGCTACACCTCGGTCACGATTGATCGTAAAGACGACAACGTCGAGAACTTCCTCCGCATCAAGGCCAAGGTCGAATCCGCCGGCCTCCGCGTCTGGAACATCGGCCACGACGGCAATCGCAACCAGGAGGAGATCGTCTTAAACCTCCCCGGCCGCGACGCCCGCATCGAAGCCTACAAGCAATATCTAAAGAATTGCGGCAAGGCCAACATCCGCTACGTCACCTACGCACACATGGGCAACGGCATCTGGCACACAGAGCGCGAAACCACCCGGGGCAGCGCCTCCGCCCGTGGTTACGACATGGCCAAAGGCGGCGAAGGCCTCTGGGCTGGCAAGATCTTCAAAGGCCCACTCTCCCACGGCCGTCTCTACACAGAGAACGAACTCTGGGACAACTACGAATACTTCATCAGAAAAATCGCCCCAGTGGCCGAGGAAAACGGCGTCTTCATCGGCATCCATCCCGACGACCCGCCAGTGCCGATGCTAGCCGGAATCCCCCGCTGCATCTTCGGCAATTTCGAAGGCTACCGAAAAGCGATCGCCATGGCCAACTCTCCCAACATTGGCGTCTGTTTCTGCGTAGGAACCTGGCTCGAAGGTGGAGACCTGATGGGAGCCGACGTCATCACGGCGATCAAGTACTTCGGCGAGATGGGCAAGATCTGGAAAGTCCATTTCCGCAACATGAGCGCCCCGCTCCCGCACTTCGTAGAGACCTTCGTTGACAACGGCTACTACGACATGTATGCGGTGATGAAGACCCTGAGAGAGGTCAACTTCGACGGCATCGTCATCGGAGACCACTTCCCATCGATGGTAGGAGGAGACCGAGTCCCGGTAGCCTACACCGCCGCCTGGATGCGAGCCTACGTAGACCGAGCCAACGCCGAAGTCGCCGCCGCCAGGAAGCTCTAAATCCACACCAGCGATATACTCACCACATGGCTGCTGTCGACACGCTAGCTGGTTTGAACCGGACTGCAATTCGAGAAATTGCAGCCCGCCATGGTGCTACGCACCTGCGCGTGTTCGGTTCCTATGCTAAGGGTACAAACAAAAAAAACAGCGACCTGGATCTGTTAATCGACCTACAACCCGGCCGCACTTTGCTCGATATCGTGGCGATCCAACAGGACATTGAAGACGCTCTAGGCATTCGAGTTGATGTGGTCACCGAGCGGTCACAAGCGTCGGTCAATCCGAGTTTTTTGCCAAATCCCACTGGCAAGATGCAATCATCCGCCAACTCGAAATCATAGGCGAAGCCAGCAAGCGGCTCTCGCAAGAATTACGAAATGCCAATCCCGAGGTCCCTTGGCGGCGCGTTGCCGGTTTGCGGGACGTGCTCATCCACGACTACATGGGCGTTGATTTGGAAGCCGTTTGGTCTGTCATAGAAAGCGGCATTCCATCCTTAAAGGAAACCGTGCAAAAGTTGTTGAGTAACTAGGAGTTCACGTGGCCTGTAAGAAGCTCTTCTCCACCCCCCCTATCCTCTCAAATCCAAACCCCATAAACTAAAACCATGCGACCCCTCGCAACCCTGCTCTTATCTCTCACCCTCCAAGCCCAATCCCTCCCCACCGGCGACCGTTTCCTCGCTCACCTCAACAACGAACTCCTCCCCTTCTGGCTCAACCCCGCCGCCTTCGGCACCCCACAAGGCACCTACCCCACCACCCGTTGCAACGACGGCACTGCCGTCAACTTCCAACGCCCCTGCATCGAAGTCGGCCGCAACGGCTGGCTCATGCAACAACAGCATTTCCTCGTTGCCCAATCCCGTCAGGCCTACGCCTACGGAGTCGCCTTCCATCTCACCGGCGAAGCCCGTTATCTCGAACTCATGAAGTCCGGAGTCGACTTCATACGCAACAGCATGATCGATCGCCGCAACGGCGGCCTCTTCGTTTCAAGATCCCTACCCAACGGCCAATGGGGACCCACCCTCAACGAGCGCAACGCCCAGGCGCTAGCCTACGGCCTCCTCGGCATGAGCTTCTATTACTACCTCACCCGAGACTCGAGCACCCTCGACGACATCATGTACGTCCGCGATCACATCCTAGGCAAATACTACAACCCCAACACCAACTCCATGCGCTGGGATCTCACCACAAGCGGAAACATAAAGAACCTCACCGCCCAGCTCGACCAGCTCAACGCCTATATGGTGCTCT
>JAPKYY010000488.1 GCA_026394095.1 Acidobacteriota bacterium
CGGCTCAAGGATCCGCTCTATCATATGGTTTCCTTCATCCGGGCCATGAACGGCAGCCTGACACCCAACCACGTACGCACCTGGACGCTGACCCAGATGGGCCAGACTCCGCTGGCGCCGCCTTCGGTCTTTGGTCACTATTCCATGCAGTACCGGCTGAAGGGCGGCGCGCTTGCTGGACCCGAGTTCCAGATCTACTCACCCACCGAGGCAATGTTGAGAGGCAACTTCTTCCATGAGCTATTGAACTCGCCCAAGTCATCGGACCTCAAGATCGATCTCACCCCCTTCCAGACAATCGCCTCCGATACAAACGCAACGATTGAACTGGTCAATGCCCGCCTGCTCTACGGACGAATGTCGCCAGCCTTCAAAACCAGCCTGGCCACAGCAATGGCTGCAGCAGCAGACAACAACCAGAGAATGATTACGGCTCTTTACCTCACAACCCTCAGCGGCCAGTTTGCCGTGCAGTACTAAGGAAAATCAACATGAACTTCACTCGCCGCTCCCTTCTACAACTCGCTGGGTTGGCTCGTTTCGGGCAGATGACAGCCGCGGCTCAGGCCACTGACTACAAGGCGCTGGTTTGCGTCTTCCTGATGGGAGGCAATGATGGCCACAACATGCTGGTGCCTCAATCGGGGGCACAGTTCAATGCTTACAAAGCAGCCCGCGGAGGGCTGGCGCTGCCGGATAACAATGCAAAGTTGCTCCCGGTGATGCCCACCAGCGGTATCCCCTATGCACTGAATGATGGCCTCGCGGCGATCCATCCCCTTTGGTCACAAGGCAAATTAGCTGCCGTCGCCAACGTCGGCAATATCGTCCAACCCACGACCCGCGCACAGTACCTGAATGCGGCAGTGAATGTGCCAACCAATCTCTT
This sequence comes from Acidobacteriota bacterium, assembly GCA_026394095.1. Classification (GTDB taxonomy): domain Bacteria; phylum Acidobacteriota; class Terriglobia; order Bryobacterales; family Bryobacteraceae; genus Bryobacter. Next base: position 890 of record JAPKYY010000488.1, read on the forward strand.
CTCTCACCCGGATCAAACGGTTCAGATGCAGACGGCGGTACCTGGAGGATCCAGTGCAACGGGTTGGGCTGGCAGAGCGGCTGATGCGTTGCAAGGCCTGAACGGAAGCTCGAATTTCCCCGCAGCTATCTCCATGTCGGGCCAACAGCTCTTTACGACTGGCAGTGTCATCCAGTCTGCCAGCCTCATCCCCGGTTACGACATGAGCCCATCCGGCTTCAATACATGGCCTGCTTCGCTGGCGACAGCCCGCCAACAGCAATTGCAGCAGATCCTTTCGATGGATAGCGGTATGGCAGTGATCCAGGCGGCAAACAATGTACGAAGGGACGCACTGGATTTATCGGCAATGCTCAAAGGCCTTGCAGCATCCACGCCACTTAGCACGATCTTCCCAGGAACACAGATTGGGCAACAGATGAAGCAAGTAGCGCAGATCATGCAGTTGAGAAACACAACCGGGATCAAACGCCAGGTCTTCTTCTGCTCCATCGGCGGCTTCGATACACATGGGTCACAGGCCTGGCAGCAGTGGGATCTTCTCAAGCAGACGGCTGCGGCGATGAACGCGCTATACCAGGCTAGTCAGGAGATAGGAATCGCCGAAGGGGTTACGAGCTTTATCGAGTCTGAGTTCGGAAGAACGCTCCAGTCCAACGGCACTTGGAGCGACCATGGCTGGGGCAACCACTTCTTTGTCATGGGCGGTGCAGTAAAGGGCGGTAACTTGTATGGACAGTTCCCTGACCTGGCGCTCGGAGGCCCGGACGACAGCGGCAACCGCGGAGCTCTGCTGCCAACAACGTCGCTCGATCAATACGGAGCGACTTTAGCCAGGTGGTTCGGGGTTCCAGACAGCGGACTGGACGGAATCTTCCCGGGTCTGAAGAACTTCGCAATAAGGGATTTGGGGTTTATGGCTTAGGAGAGGTGGTGCGCCCGACATGATTCGAACATGTGGCCTTTTGCTTCGGAGGCAAACGCTCTATCCGGGCTGAGCTACGGGCGCGCTATGGGTTAACCGATTGATTTCAAACAGCTTTTACTACTTTGCAGTTTCCGTCTTTCATCACTGAAAAGCGGCCACTTTGGGGGAAACCGTGACGTGACCGATTTGATCGACGCCTGTTTGATCCATCCTTTCTAAGCATAACGCATCCACCGCCAAACGCTTGGCACCCATGCGGACATGGCTGTACCTTTCCAGCATGGCCCGGCTAACGTGTCCCATGATCGAGAGCATCCCAAACTCAGAGACCCCTACCTCGGCCATCTTCGAGCAAGCGGTATGCCTCAAGTCATGAATGCGAATTGAGATCTTCGCCTTAGCTCTCAGGACTTCCCAC
>JAPKYY010000865.1 GCA_026394095.1 Acidobacteriota bacterium
AGGTGGCCAGTGGCGCTCGATTGGATCTGGAAATTCTGGGTTGAGCTGCCGCCTTCTTACCGCTACAACCGGATGTACCGGTGCTATGAAGAGCTCTACGTGAACCGGGATTGCTCTGGAGTGGCCTTTGAAGGGATTCGAGCTGAAGACATTCTGCCTGAGTTGATGAATCGCTTTGAGTTTGAGTATTTCTTCGGATTTGGCAATGTCGTTGATCCCTTTCTGGACCGGGTTTTCGGGCCACATTTTGACGTTGCCAAGGATTGGGACCGGGACTTCATTGATCGAGTGCATGCCAAAGATCAGGAGCTGCTTGCAGCTGGAGAGATTCCCCCGACACATATGCTGGCGGTGCTTTGCCTTCCGGGTGAAGCGGGTGAGGCGAGGCAGAATCTGTCACCTGAGGCATGCCTTGAGGCAAGGGCGAAAGCGAGTGCCCCAGCATTGCGGCCTGAGAGCGCATACGCAATTGCATATGGAGGGGCTGAAGAGGTGCGCGCAATGGCTGCCATTGCAGTGGAGTATGAGGAATATTGCGAGCGGGCGCGCGCCATCATCAGCAAAGTGTCAGCCGAGGTGGAGCAACAAAGCGGCTGGGGTGTGGAATTGAAGGGCCAACTTGAGACTTCAGAGGCCCGGGTGATTGCGCTGCAACAGGAAGTTGCCGAGCGCAATCAGTGGGCGCTTGAAAGAGAAGGGATTGTGCGCCGGGCGGAAGTAGAGCTTGGAAGTTTGCGACAGGAAGTGGAAGAGTACGCAGCGCTGCGACTGCGGCTGGAACAAGACCTGAAGGAGCGCACAGCGTGGGCGCTGGAGCTGGACAGGGAGATTGGCGACTACAAAGCCCGGCAGGCAGAGCTGGCTGCCGAGCTGGCTGAGGTGGCGTGGCTGGTGAAGTTGAGACGTGGGATCGCCAGGTTCTTTACTTGAGTTCGCGACCGGTGATGAGCTTGCAGATGGCGGGAGTTGGGAGGCCGCCAGCTTCGAGGACAGACTGGTGGTAATCGCTGAGTTTGAAGGCTGAGCCTTTGACTTGCTTTGCGATATCGCGCATGCGGATGTGGTCTCGCCAGCCAGCGAAGTAAGTAACGAGTTGGACGCTGGAGAGTTTGGCGCGCTGGAGCTTGCCTTTGGCTTCTTCCTGCTCCTGGAAGGTGTCTTCGATCATGAGGCGGATGGCTTCGTCGTCGGTCATGCGACCGGTTTGGAGTTTGATGTCGAGGATGGCGTTGGCGATCATGCGGAGTTGTTGCTTGAGGAAGGTGAGCTTCAGGTCAGGATCGTTGTTAAGATAGCCTTCTTCGAGCAACATCTGGGTGGAATAGATGGCCCAGCCTTCGGCGGAAGCGCTGTTGGCATAGACGCTGCGCAAGAGGCGGCGGCCACGGGGTTCGATGCGGTTGGCATATTCGAACTGGACGTAGTGGCCGGGCATGGCTTCGTGAATCGTCAGCAGCTTGAGGCCGTAGAAGTTGTATTCGCGGAGCTTGGATTCTACGCGGGTTTCGGGCCATTCGGCGGGGATGGGGGTGAGCCAGTATTGGGCACCTAGAGTGGGGTCCATTGCAGGGGCTGGATTGAAGCCGCCAACAGAGTAGATACCGCGCATGAAAGCTGGGGTTTCGATAACGTTCAGGTTCTTGTTGGGCGGGAGCTTGAGGAGGCCCTTCTGGGCGACGAAGGCAGTGGCTTCGGCGAGGTCGCGGCGGGCGTCGTTGAAGTACGTGTCGCGGGTTGCGTGTTTGGTGGCAATCTGGTCGAGACGTTTGCGAATGATGGGGTTGATGTCGCCTTTGCCAGTCCAACCGGAGAGGCGGGCCATCTCTTCACGGACCTTCTTGAGTTCGGCTTCGGCGGCAGCGAGGAGTTGGTCTGGCGTTTCGGTGGTGCCCAGGGTGAGTTGGAACTTCCTGGTGTAATTGGCGGTGCCGAGGCGCCAGTCGTAATCTTTGCCTTCGAGGTCTTTGGTGAGGAACTGGATGTACTGGTTGAGGGCAACGGTGGCTTTGTCGGCGGCGTCATCGAATTTCTTCGAGATCTCGGCGGGGCGGTCCTTTTTGAGGAGGGCGATCAGATCGATGTTGCCTTTGGTTTCTTCGATTGCTACCTCGCGCCAGACTTTGGGGGCGCTTACCAGGTTGCCCTGAGCCTGGGAGACGCGCGAGGGGATGCGCTCCATGCGCTTCAAGATGTCGTAGAAGCGTTTGTTGCGGGGGCCGTATTCCTGAACGTAGGGGACAAAGAGAGCGTTGCCGATGGCTTCTGCATAGAGCTGGGGAGAATGGGCCCAGGGGACGATGGCCTCGATCTCAAAGCGGGCGAGAGTGAGGAGCTGGCTGACGAGGTCGTAGTCGGCGCGGTCTTCGGGGCTCAGCTTCTCGGGGATAATATCGCGCTTGAGGCCCGCGGCGAAGCGGCCATAATAGGCGCGCTGGCGCGAGGCTGAGGCGGCAGAGTACTCGTCGAGGAGTTCGTCCATCGGGACGCCATTGTGGCGGTGGTAGCCAGCGGCAGTGGCTTGTGAGGGAGCAAAGGTGAGTGTGTTCAGAACATACTCTTCGGCGATGTTAGAAAAGCGTTGGGGTTTTGGGGTGCAGCCCGCGAGGAGGAGCAGGAGAGCGAGGCTGAGTACGGCGCGCATAGTTCTAGGATGTCACTTGAAGGGGCCGGTGAGATTCTTTGTGATCCAAGCACCGTAAAATTGCTTCTTTGCGGCGGCGCAGTGACTCCGTCTGAGGAGAGGCTTGATGTAAACCGACTCAAGCCCGAATTTGTACCGAGCGGCTTTAAGGGGGCTTGATAAAAATCGGGCTGTGCCGGGGCACGAGTTCGGATTGAAGCTTAGCGAGACGGACCGGAAGGTGTTTCTGCAGACGCCTTAGTGTCTTTGGATGGCTTCAGGTTGGGGTCAATCTTCTGGAGTTCGGCCATGGCCTTGCGGAGGGCCTCGGCTTTGTCGTTAGGCCAGGCCTGGCCACGATGCTGGTTGTAGGCAACAGAGAATTCTTCTACTGCCTGGACAAGCTTGTTGAAGCGCTCTTCAAAGCGGCGCAATTGCACCTTTTTCAAGTACTCGTTCGGGCCGACCTCGGCGGGTTCGGTCACTGCAGCAACTTGGGCGCGATGGATCGCCACAGCGGTTTCCTGGGCACGGACAGGGTCTGTGGGGTATTGAAGCAAGCAGAGCATCAAGGTAAGAGCATGCATGTGTTTGGGCCTCCAATTCGCCTGAAAAGTTGTACTGGACTACAGTGTACTCACATTTCATTTTGGTTACAAGTGAATTTTTATTCGGTTTCAATTGAATGACTAAACATAAAGACCTTAGGCCTGCTTGGGTCATAACCCTATTTTTATCTAAGAGATAACTGAGGATCTGGCTCAGGGGCGGCCAGGGCTGGTACGCTCGCCGTATGTTTAAAACTCTGAGAGTTATTTTGGGGAGCCTGTGCCTCGTTTTAGCGAG
>JAPKYY010000426.1 GCA_026394095.1 Acidobacteriota bacterium
GCCGCCTTCTTCGGATTCCTCACCGCCCACATTGGGTCAAACGGAGCACTCGCATATCCAATCACGCCCCACCCATTCCCCGCCATACTCAACAACAGGCTGATCAACGGCAGAATTCCCAATCCGAATGGCTCCTGCCGAATATGCGGCATCGGGTCTAGCGTTACCTGACCATTCAGATAAGCAGTATCATCTCCACCCCACTTGGCAACCAACGCATGTGCTGCCTCATGACAAATGGTGGAGAACAAAAAAGCAATATAGAAGAAGAGTGCTAAACCAACCCATTCCGATTCCACCCCCACAGGATAACTGAAGTTTTAAGCGCTCAAAACCCTTGACTTAGATCAAAAATTTGATAAAGTCATCACACTTGAGCGCTCGTCTTCTGGGTCTGAACCGAGTTGTGGGGCCACTTTTCCGCAAGGATTCTGTGGCCGATAGTCTGCGTCAGCAAATCATCTACGGCCGCATCGCCCCGGGAGAACGAGTCGTCGAAGCCCACTGGGCCAATACTCTTGGCGTTGCCCAAGCCAGTATCCGCGAAGCCATCAACACTCTTACCAGGGAAGGTTTCATGGAAAAAACGACGGGCCGCTCTGCCCGCGTTATTAGCCTCAGCCCCGCCGACATCCGCCAGATCTACCAGCTCCGCGCCGCTATGGAAGGCCTCGCCGCCCGCCTCGCCGCCCAGCGCAAAGCAGATCTCACTCCCATGCAGGAAGCCCTCGACAGGATGCGCGGAGCCGCTGATAAAGAAGACCTCACCGCCTTCTACATCCACGACCTCGAATTCCACATCGCACTCTGTCACGCCTCCGGCAATCGCTTCCTGGGCGATCATGTCCGCGGTCTTCTCATCAAGCTCTTCGCTTTCTACGTAATGCGTCTTCAGCCGGTACGCGACGACAAATCCTACTGGAGTAAATCGCTGGCTGAGCACGAACAAATCATCGCAGTCCTGAAACGCGGCCATCCCGGCCTCGCCGAACAACACCTGGTCGCCACAATCGAACAATTTTTCCACGAGACCCAACAGTCTCATCTCGAAGGGGGTAATCGTCTATGCTGACTCGAATCACGCGAATTGCTACGCTATTCGCAATCTCGGCTTCTCTCTCGCTCTTTGGTCAAGGCCTCACCGGAACCATCACCGGCAACGTCGCAGACCAGTCCGGCAGCCCAATCCCGGGCGCTGAAATCGTTCTCAACAACGTCGGCACCGGCCAGAACCGCACCGCACAATCCGACTCCACCGGCGCCTTCGTCTTCACCCAGTTACTGCCATCCACTTACAAAGTCACAGTAACTTCCAAAGGCTTCAAGCGCTACGAACAAACCGAGATCGTCCTCACCGCAACCGAGCGTGTCGTCCTCAAGCGCATCGACCTCCAACTCGGCGAAATCTCGCAAACCGTCGAAGTCACTGCCGAGACCGCCCGCCTCCAGACGCAATCCGCAGAACGCAGCGGCCTCATCACCCTCGAGCAAACCCAAAACGTACCCCTCAAAGGCCGCGACTACCTGGGCCTCGTCAAACTCCTCCCCGGCGTCATCGACACCGCCAACCGCAACGCCCCCGGCTGGAACAACCTTGGCGGCATCACCATCAACGGCAACCGCCAGGGCACCATCAACCTCACCCTCGACGGCATCTCCTCACTCGACACCGGCTCCATGGGTGGCCCCTACCTCGCCCCCTCCGTCGACGCAGTAGCCGAAGTCAAAGTACTCCTCACCAACTACCAGGCCGAATACGGCCGCTCTTCCGGCGGCACCATCAACACCATCATCAAGTCCGGCACCCGAGAATTCCACGGCGGCGCTTACTACTTCCTCCGCAATGAAGCCCTCAACGCCAACGAGTTCTTCCGCAATCGTGACGGCCTCCGCCGTCCCCAATACCGCTTCAACTACCCCGGCTACTTCCTCGGCGGCCCCGTCCCCATGGGCAAACTCAACAAGAACCGCGACAAGCTCTTCTTCTTTTGGAGCCAGGAATTCCTGCCCCGCAAGTACCCGACTGACCTCTTCCGCCGCACCTTCCCAACGGCTCTCCAGCGCAACGGCGACTATTCCAGAACCTTCGACACCAATGGTGCCCTAATCCCCATCTGGGATCCTCTCAATAACCGTGTTCCTTTCCCCGGCAACATCATCCCCGCCAACCGCATCGACCGCAACGGCCAAGCCTTGCTCAACATCTTCCCGCAAGCCAACGCTGTCGATCCAACCAACAACTTCAACGCTCTGATCCAAGCCCCAGTCACACAGCCCCGCCGCGATTCAGTACTCCGCATCGACTACAACCTCGGCCCCAAGACCCAGTTCTACTGGCGCGGCATCCAGGACTATGAAGCTTACAAAGGCGACTTCGGCTTTGTTCTCGCTTCCGGCTCCTGGGGCCAGCTCCCCATCAATTACCAGATCCGCTCCGTCGGCTCGGTAGCTACGCTCATCCACACCTTCTCACCAACGCTAGTCAACGAGTTCACCTTCGGCATCAACCGTGCCAAGCAAACCGTAGACCCGCTCACCCAGGAAGGTCTCGACCGCAACAACCGCGCCAAGGTCACACCCAACCTCCCGCAGTTCTTCCCCCAGGCCAACCCGCGCAACCTCGTTCCCCAGGCCAACTTCGGCGGCGTCCCCAACGCTGGCATTCTCAACATCGAACAGCGCTTCCCCTTCTTCGGCACCAACAACATTTGGAATTGGTCCGACAACATCTCGAAGGTCATGAACCAGCACAACCTCAAGTTCGGCATCTACATTGAAAAGACCACCCGCAACGCCGCTCGTGGTTCTGCCTTCAACGGCACCTTCAATTTCAATCGCGACATCAACAACCCCTTCGACACCAACTTCGCTTACTCCAACGCCCTCCTCGGCAGCGTCCAGAGCTACACCGAAGCCAACAACAAACCCGACGGCCACGCCCGCTACTTCAACATCGAATGGTTCGCCCAAGACACCTGGAAGGTCACCCGCCGCTTCACCATCGATGCCGGCGTCCGCTTCTACATGATCCAGCCCACCTCCAGCGCCGGCGACCAGCTCGCCGCCTTTGACCTCGCTGGCTATGACCGTACGAAGCAGCCTGCCCTCATCCAGCCCTTCCGCAACGCTGCCGGTGCCCGCGTCGGTCTCGATCCCGTCAGCCGCCGCGAAGTCTCCCCCGCATCCATCGGTCAATTCGCTGACGGCGTCGCCCCCTTCCAGGGCATGACCGTCTACAACGAAAAGATCCAGAACCGTCCGCCCATTCAGGTCGCTCCCCGTCTTGGCTTCGCCTGGGATGTTTTCGGCAATTCTAAAACCGCTGTCCGCGGCGGCGTCGGAGTCTTCTATGATCGCTTCAACGACGACCAGGTCTTAATCCACCGCGAGCTTCCTCCCAACACGATCACTCGCACCGCCGTCAACACCACCATCGCTGACTTGCTCAGCAGCCCCTTCCGCATTAGCCCTCCCGGAGTCACCTCCATCCAGCGTGACTTCCGTCCTCCCACGGTCTACAACTGGAGCATGGGTATCCAGCAGAACGTCGGCTACGGTGCCGTCCTTGATGTCGCCTATGTCGGCAACGTCGGTCGCTTCCTCATGCAGCGCCGCAGCTTGAATGCTCTGCCCTACGGCACGCGCTTCCGGCCCAGCAGCATCGACTCCACAACCGGCAGCCCCCTGCCAGACAACTTCCTCCGCCCTCTGCCCGGCTACGCCGACATTCAGTACATCGAACTCGCCGGCACCTCCAACTACCACTCGCTGCAAACCCAGATCAACAAGCGTTTCAGCAAAGGTCTGCAGTTCGGCCTCGCCCACACCTGGTCCAAGGCCCTCACCATCGTCAACGGCAATGGCGACGCGGTCAATCCTTATCTCGACTACCGCGTTCGCAATTACGGCAAAGCCAGCTTCGACCGTACGCACAATCTCATCATCAACTACGTCTACGACATCCCCAAGCTCTCCAGCCTCGCTGGTGGCAACATCGTAGTCAAGTCGATTTTTGACAACTGGCAACTCTCCGGTCTCACCTCGATGACTTCCGGTCAACCCCTCGGCGTCGGCTACTCCCTCGTCAGCGGCGCAGACCTCGTCGGCGCATCCGGTGCCGGCCTCGACAGCCGCATCAACGTCCTCAAGAACGCGATCCTCCCCAAGAGCGAACGCACCGAGCTTCGTCACTTCGACACCTCCGCCTTCGCCCCTCCCACCCGTGAAGAGTTCGGCATCGGCAACGCCCCCAAGGACATCATCCGCGGGCCCGGGATCCATGTCTGGGATCTCACCGTAATCAAGAACATTCCCTTTGGCAAGTCCGACACCAAGCGCCTTCAACTGCGCTTCGAGTTCTACAACTTGTTCAACCACGCCTCCTTCCAGGGTGTCGACACAACCGCCCGTTTCGACGCTCAAAACCGCCAGGTCTCCGGCACCTTCGGGCAGTACACCAGTACGCTCGACGCCCGCCGCATCGTCCTAGGTGCGAAGTTCTACTTCTAACCAATAACCCTCAAACAAAAAAAAGAAGAGCCCCGCGACCCGGCGGGGCTCTTCTTTTTCGCGTATCATTCAGAGACCAAATGAACCCCAACCAAGCCCTCTGGGAAAAAGGCGACTTCACCGCCATCGCCGCGTTCATGCGCCAATCCGGTGAATCCCTCACCAAATCCCTCGCCCTCACCACACCCCTCGAAGTCCTCGACCTCGGCTGCGGCGACGGC
>JAPKYY010000169.1 GCA_026394095.1 Acidobacteriota bacterium
GTATTGACTTCAAAAATTGTACGCGCCGGCCAGCCCGTCTGGGGCACTCCGGCGAGGCCGCTCAGAGAGTACCTTGAGCAACTGGCTCTGGTAGCTCGGTTACCGCAAACGAAGATCGAGCTTCGTCACATTCAGGAAACTCTAAATGCTCTAGCGGAGCAGGCGGGACTTCCACAGTCAACTCCAGCCGAGCTGGATCCAGCAGATGAATAGCCAGCGTTGCTGAGTTTTGAGTAGCAATCCGCTCCAGCCACTCCAGGGTCAAATTTGATCCAGGAGGCAGGCTCGAATCGTCGCCATTCTGGCCCTCAGCTCGGGCGCGCAGCAAGATGCTGCCTCCAGACAGAACACGCGTATCCACCTTGATTTCCGAGCCAGCTTTGGCAACCGTCCGAAAGAACCGGCAAATCCCGTGCACCATTTCACGTGCTTGTTCAAAATCCATCCACACGGGTGCACCAGCGAGTTCAAGGTCCAAATGGGGCCAATGCGAATCCTGCTGCGCCTGCTCCAGTACAAATTCACTCAGGATCTCATCCAGATCTACAGCTTCTGGATTCACGAATCTCGGCTGAGACAGCGATAGCGCATCGTTCAGGATCCACCCGCTCTGCTCGACTAAATGTCGGAGACGGGTCAGTTGTTCAAGTACACGTGGGTCACCATGAGGCAGCGCAAGCTCTAGATAGTACGCGATCGATTCGATCGTACTGAGAGGCTGACGTAGCTCATGAGCAAGGTTGTTGAGTAAAGATTCGTTGGATTGCGGCATCGACGAAAAATAAAAACTTGTGCCGGGGGAGCTTCCACAGTATACATAAATCCATGACCAGAAGAACCGCCTTATTTCTGTCTGCTCCAGCCTGGGCTCAAAACAGTACCAGGTACCGTACAGCCATCATAGGTGCGGGCTGGTGGGGTAACAACATCCTTCGCTGCGCAATGGAAGCGGGGCAGTCGAAAATCGTCGGTATTTCTGATGTTGACGAACGGGCAATCTCCTCAACCGCTGCAGAAGTCGCGAAGCTCACCGGCGACCAACCCAAACACTACCGCGACTATCGCGAAATGCTCGCCAAAGAAAAACCCGAGATCTGCATCGTCGCCACCCCCGACCACTGGCACGCCCTACCCGTCATCGCTGCGCTCAAAGCCGGTGCTCACGTCTACGTGGAGAAACCCATCAGTCATACCCTGCGTGAAGGCTCAGCTATGCTCAAGACCGCACGAGACACACAGCGTCTCGTCCAGGTAGGCACTCACCGCCGCATGTCCCCGCACTGCATCTCAGGCATGGAATTCCTCAAGAGCGGCAAAGTGGGCAAAATCGGCATGGTCCGCGCTTTCGTCGGCAGCGCAGGCGGCCCCGGCGTCAAAACACCCGATAGCGAAGCCCCAGCGGGCCTCGACTGGGACGCCTGGTGCGGGCCCGCGCCTTACCGCCCTTACAACAAAACAATTCATCCTAGAGGCTTCAGACAGTTTATGGACTTCGCCAACGGCACCGTCGGCGACTGGGGCATCCACTGGTTCGACCAGCTCCTCTGGTGGACCGACGAAAAGTACCCCCGCAAAATTTTCTCAACCGGAGGTCGCTTCATCCGCCAGGACAACACCGACGCCCCAGACACCCTGATCACCAGCTTTGAATTCGAGAGCTTCCGCTGTACCTGGGAGCACCGCCTCTATGCCAACAACAACGCCGAAAAAGCCGCCATTGGCTGCTACTTCTACGGCACCGAAGGCACCTTCCACATGGGCTGGCGAGACGGCTGGTCCTTCTTCCCTTCAGACGCAAAAAAGCCCACCATCCACGTTGAGCCTCAACTCAACGCCCCTGACGGGCAGAACATCCGTGAACTCTGGAAAGACTTCCTCGATTCCATCGCCTCCAAACGGCTGCCTGCCTGCGACATCGAAAAGGGCCATCAGGCCACAGCGATGAGCATGCTCGCCATCGCGTCTCTCAAGTACGGCAAGAGCCTCGACTGGGACGGCAAAAGGGAAGTCATCACCAATGAATCTGGTGCCAACAAGCTGCTAGCGCGCAACTATCGCAAGGGCTACGATTATCCCAAGTGATCGAAGTAGGAAATACCGGCGATCCCTGCCGCCCCTGCTTCCACACATAATGCTTCATTGGCCTGGGTGATGCCCCCTAACGCGAACACGGGAATTGTCACCTGTGCAACAACTGCTTCAAGTGCCGCAACGCCAAGAGCAGGCCCATATCCAGGCTTTGAAGTACTTTCAAAGATGGGGCTGAGATAAACGTAATCCGCCACTTCTGCCTCAGCCCGAAGCACATCGTCAAAAGAGTGGCAGGAAACACCGATCACCAAATGCGAACCAAACCGGTTCTTTAACACCGACGGGGCGATTCGCTGCGAAGGCAGATGCACTCCATCGGCCCCCGCAGCAAGGCAAACATCCATTCGGTCATTGATCAGCAGCATTCCCTGAAACAAGCCCCTCAATCGTCGCGCACGCAATAACAACTCTCCCGCGTCGACATCCTTCGCCCGAAGCTGGATCACATCTGCCTCAGGCAGTCCCTCACCATCTCCACGACTGATGCAGTGCCGGATCACAGAATTCGCAAGGTGCTGGTTGGAAACCGCAACGTCCACTCGCTGTGATGACGGTTCTCGGCAAATTCCTCCAGCGGCAACTCTACGATCAGCCCGCCAGCAAAGTGCAGCAACGCAGTTCTGGCCGTCTCAGAGGAAGCCTCTAAAGTCAGCACCAAACTCCCTTTCTCTGCCTTGCCCATCTTGGGCGTCACAGCAATCTCGTCACGACGCACACACACCGTCACGCGATCCCCAAGCAATCGTGCAGGATAATACGGCCCCTCAAGATCCACATCGTTCCACTTCAACTTGCTCCGATTCGCGCCAGGGTCCAGTTGCTTGATCTCAGCCGGCAACAGATTGAAGAGCCCCAGCAAATCGGCAACACCGGCAGAAGCGGGCTGATTCAAAATCTCGCGCGGACTCCCAGACTGCGCAATCCGCCCATCAATCAGAACATGCATCTGATCGGCCAGAATAAATGCCTCTTCCAGATCATGCGTCACCAGCAACACTGGCACAGAAAACTCATCACGAATCCGCGCCAGAATTTCATAAAACTCATGCCGCAGCGTAGTATCCAAACCCGTTGAGGGTTCATCCAGCAACAACACCGCCGGCTCAACCACTAGTGCCCGCGCTATCGAGCAGCGTTGCCGCTGCCCCCCAGAAACCTCATTCGGTCTGCGACCCGCGATCTCGGTCAAACGGAATGACTCAAGCAACTGGTTCACCTTGCGATGACGCTCCAGCTTCGGAAGCGAGGTTGCAGCAAATGTCAGATTCTCCCGCAAACTCATATGCGGAAACAGTGCATGACGCTGAAACAGATACCCGCAACCTCGTTGCTGCGGAGGCAGAAAGACACCAGTTCCAACATCTACCAGCAACCGGTCATTCAGCAGGATCCGTCCACCATCAGGCTTCGAGAATCCGGCAATCAGATCGAGCGTCAAAGACTTGCCGGATCCGCTCGGGCCAAACAAAACGGTAGTTCCCGCACCCACTTGGAATTGGGCATTCAACTCAAAACCGGCAGTATCTCCTGTCGGGGCAAAGCGCTTCTGTAGGCGTACTTCGAGCATCTTGTTAGCTCCGCAACGCCTGCGGCGGATTCATTCGATTCGCAGCCCAAACCACAAGCAGCCCAATCGCCGACACAATCAACACCAGTGTCCGGGCCAGCGACGCATTCCCGGATTCCACGGCATCGTAGATCGCAACAGAAAGCGTCTGCGTCTTACCGGGAATGTTCCCCGCAATCATGATCGTTACTCCAAAGTCTCCAAGGCTTCGCGCAAAAGCCAGCACGGCAGAAGCGGCAATTGCCCGCTGACACAACGGCAACACTACGCGCAAATAGATCGTCCATTCGGGCAATCCAAGGCTACGCGCCGCCTTGATGTAGATGGGGTCGACACTTTCAATCGCCGCCCGCAGATACTTCGTCAGCAATGGCGCCGAGTGCACGATAGCTGCAATCACCGCAGCCTTCGGGGTAAACACAAGCGGACTTCCCGTCAAGGATTCCCAGGCCCGCCCCAGCCACGATTCACGCCCCAGAACAATCAACAGGTAATAACCAAGCACGGTAGGGGGCAATACAAGGGGTAGCGCAATCGCGGCATCCAGCAAATCCTTCCCGCGAAATTCAAGAAAACTGAGCGCCCACGCCACAAGCAATGCAATCACGAGCGAGATTGCCGTAGCAGCAATTGCGACTTCCAGACTCAGTACGAGAGGAAAGTAATCCATTACTTCGAAGGCCTGGGGCGAGGGGTGGCGTCACCCTCGGTCATCTTCAGTGCCCACTTGATCGCCTCGGGATACATCTTGCGAATATCGGGCCGGTTCAATGCCTGATCATGGTGCCCAAATGTTGAATAAAACACCCGGCCTTTGCCGTATTCCTTGACCCAGGCAACTGCAAAGTCTCCATCAGTGCGATGAATATTCTTTGCCTTCATATCGAGCTTCGATTCATCAAGACGCGCCAGCACCCGCACCTTATCCCTTGAATACGCCTTCGCTTGATAGATCTCGTCATTGATTACAAACGCCTTCGGAAAGTGCGCAGTAGCAGGGTGCTCACGATCCTCAACAATCACCGGAGCATCAAACGTATTCCAGGGATGGCTGTCAAAATATCCACCCACCATCTCGCCGTACTCCGGCCATTGATAGTTGGTATCAATCGCCGTATGTCCGCCGATGAATCCCTTCCCGTCGTCCTTGACGAAACTCAGCAGCGCCGCCTTTTGCTCGTCATCCATCACAAGCTCCGCTTGTTCCCACCCAGCTTCTTCTTGGTAATGAATTCACTGCTTGTCTGAATGTAGGTATCCCACAGGCCCGTTTCTTGGCCCAAATCGTAAATCATGTGCAGCGCAGTCGAGGTTGCATCATGGTGAAATCCACGTGTTTCTCCGATGGCAAGCACCTTCTTGCGCTTGATCTGGGGCTGCGCCTCAGAGCAGGTTGTGACTAGACCCAGCAGAACAAACAGGCTTGCACTGACTCGAAAAAACGATTTCATTTTTGACTCTCCGAATGGGAATCATAACGCAGATGAAATACTAGTAGTTTGGAAAGTCACGAGAAAACAGTCCGCATCGCCGTAGCAGGCGCAGGAGCCTTTGGCCGCAACCACATTCGAGTCTTAAAAGAGCTACCCGGTGCGACGCTCACCGGCCTCTATGATCGCGATCCAGCTACGGCGGCGGCAGCGGCCGCAGAGTTCGGCATAGCGGCCTTTGACTCGCTGGAGGCTCTCGCGCAAGCCTCGCAAGCCTGCATTGTAGCGGTCCCCACCATTGCCCATGCTGAGGTTGGAGGCAAACTGCTCGAAGCTGGCCTCGACATCCTCGTAGAAAAGCCTATCGCGCTCGACCTCGCCAGTGCCCAGCATCTGGTGACGCTCGCAGCCCATCACAATCGCATCCTTCAGGTGGGCCATCTCGAACGATTCAACCCAGCCGTCACCGCACTCGAAAAAGCCATCACCCTCCCTCTCTTCTTTGAGATCCATCGCCTCAGCGTCTTCACCCCCCGCAGCCTCGATGTGGACGTGGTGCTTGATCTGAAGATCCACGACATTGACAGCCTCCTGGCGCTGACAGGAGAGGAACCCGGCGGCATCCAGGCGGCCGGCCTCCATATCTTGAGCGAAAAAGTCGACATCGCCAACGTAC
>JAPKYY010000715.1 GCA_026394095.1 Acidobacteriota bacterium
TTCAATGATCTCAGGGTCATTGAGCAAAACAAACTCCCGGCTCCCAAACTGAATGCGCGCAACAGGCCCCTGCGCCTCAGCTGCGGCACGGAAAAATGCTATCGGATCAGACAAGAGCTGAAAGGGATTTGGGATGCCCAAATCAAAGAGATGATTGGACTTATCAAAAGACTCAATTTGAGTCTTTGCTTCAGAAGTGTTAACCTTTTCGTAATCCAAGTTCGCTTAAGAGCCCCGTCCTGCTCTGGCAAAATCAAAAAAATTTACTGTTTCAAGGGGTTTTACGTGAAAGCACCTAAAAGGTCTTCGCTTTTTCTTTCCTTGTTGCTTCTGCTGGCAACAAGTGTTTTCGGACAAACATTCCGCGGATCGATTTCCGGCAATGTCGTGGATGCTTCTGGTGCTGCTGTGCCCGACTCCACCGTCAAATTGTTGAATGACGCTACTGGCTATGCTCGCGAAGGCGTGACTACTGCCAATGGCGATTTTAGTTTCCCTGACCTGCCACTCGGCTTCTACACCTTGACCTTTACCAAGTCTGGCTTCCAGACCACCAAGGTCGACAAGGTCGAAGTTGCTGTCAGCCGTGTTACCAATATCCCGGTCAAGCTCGCTGTATCCAGCCAGGCGACCACGGTGGAAATCAGCGCTGTTGCCGCTACCATCGAAACCAGTTCAACCACACTGGCCAACGTCGTTAACCCGAAAATGGTTTCCGACATGCCCATGAACGGACGCGATTTCCGTCAGATGCTCAAGCTGGCTCCCGGTGTTTCACCCACCTCCAGCTCCGTCAACGGCATGCGCACCTCAGGTAACAATTACCAGATCGATGGTGCCGACAACAATGACGCGTTCCACAATACTTCAGCCGTGAACCAGGGCGGAGTCGCCGGCATCGCCGGAACTCTCCTTCCCGTTGAAGCCATCGACCAGTTTGCTGTTGCTTCAAACGCAAGTTCCGATCAAGGCCGCAACGGCGGTGCCAACGTGAACCTCGTAATCAAGAGCGGAACCAACTCTTTCCATGGCTCGGCTTATTACTTCAACCGCAATGAAGCTCTGGCTTCCAATACCCCCTTCGTTGCAGCCGGCTCGCCCAAGCGCAAGATCCGTAACGACCAGTGGGGCTTCTCTGCTGGCGGCCCAATCATCAAGAACAAGACCTTCTTCTTCACTACTCTCGAAGGTCAGAAGGCCATTGCTGCACTCAGCATCGTCGGCACTCACCCCTCAACTGCCTGGGTAGATCAGGCTCGTGGCATCCTCACCCGCTTCGGCGTTCCCGAAAGCAGCGTTTCCCGCAACTTGCTCGGAGCCTATCCGACCCGCTACAACAATCTGCCCGCTACTCTCAACAATTTGGTCTCGGGCGACCAGGCAGACTACGACAGCTATAACGGCATCGTCAAGATCGACCATAACTTCAATGAGCGCCACACGATTGCCGCCCGCTACTTTGGTGGCACTGGCAAGCAGGCTGCTGACAACGGTGTACCGTACAAGGAATACTTCCAGGTCGCCCCCAGCCGCATGCACAATTTCAGCGTGGTCCAGAACTCAACACTCTCGGCTCGCATGATCAACCAGGTAATCCTCGGGGTTAACTTCTTCAAGCAGACCTTCAACGATTACGACACAAGCTTCGACCCGATCAAGGCTGGTCTCAATACAGGTGTAACTGAAGATTCCTTGCGCGGCTCGCCATTTATCCGCATCAGCAACTTCAATGGCGCCAGTGCAACGCAGCCTCTCGGCCGCATCGATACCACAGGCCACATTACTGACAACCTCAGCTTGACCATGGGTAAGCACCAGATCAAGATTGGTGGCGAGTACCGTCGCGCCGTCCTCGACGTGTTCTACGACACCAACAAGAAGGGTACCTTCAGCTTCGACGGCACTCGTGGTCCCTGGGCCACCGATCCCTCCGTCAGCGCGCCTCTTCGCGCTTTGGCAGACTTCCTCGTCGGCCAGCCAACCAACAACAATGGCGCCTCGATCGTTCGTGGCCAGTTGCAGCGTTATTACCTGCAGAACAGCTTCGATTGGTGGGCTCATGACAACATTCAGGTCAACCGCAAGTTGAACGTGAATTTCGGCGTTCGCTACACCTATCATGGCCCGCTCTATGACGACAAGCAGAGCATCACAAACTTCCTTCCCGGTCAGGGCATTCTCACTGTGGGTAAAGAGCTGAAGAGCCTCTATCCGAAGGATTGGAACAATTTTGCTCCCCGCTTCGGTTTTGCCTACACCCCCAAGCAGG
>JAPKYY010000634.1 GCA_026394095.1 Acidobacteriota bacterium
GTCGTAGCTCCAGGCCGAAGCGAGGCCGAGGAGGAAGTCGGCGGCGCCATCGGTAGTGTATTGCGAATTGAAGGTGTAGTTGCCGACGGCATTGCGGGCGCTGAGCAGGTTGTTTTGAGACTTGATGACGCCAGCGCCGATTTTGACGTTGTGGCGGCCACGGATCCAAGTAAGGTCGCCGGAGAGTTGGCGGTTTTGGGAGTCGCGATCGACGGGGTTGAAGCCGCCGATGCCGAGGGCACGATAGCCGGTGATGCTGAGCTGGGAGAAACCGCCGGGGATGTCGCCGGTGCCGCCGAGGATGCCGTATTTGCGATTGAGGAGCTCGCCATTGGTTGAGGCGGGGTTATCGCGTTTGAAGAGGGTAAAGTTCCAACCCGCGCGGATAGAGGCAATGAGAGTGGGGGTGAAAACGTGGTTCCAGCCAGCGCCGGTGTTGTAGCCTTCGGTGATGAAATCGAGGTTGCCGCCGCCGTAGGCCGGGGCGGGCAGGCTTGGGGTGTCAGGGACGAGTTGGTCCTGCTTGCTGAGACGCCAGAAGAAGGTATCGGAGCGGACAGACTGGTCGATGCGGACATCCCATTTGTCGACATCCTGCCAGCGGGGGGAGAGGGCAGTGTAGTTGTTAGCAAGAGCTGCATTCTGAGGGTTGGGGTAGAGCTTGATGAGATTGGCAGAGACGGGGTCGAGACGGGCGGCGGGGATGGTGTTGTTAGGGAAGGGTTGAGCGGTGGCAGGATCGTTGATACGGCGGGTGAGTTCGCCGAAGTCGCCTGTGCGCATGCGAGCGGTGGGGAGGGTGGAAATGATGGTTGCGGTTTCGCGGATGCGGGTGCCTTCGTAGTCGGCGAAGAAGAATGTTTTGTTGCGTCCGTTGTAGAGCTTGGGGATGACAACGGGACCACCGATGGAGAAGCCGTACTGGTTGCGCTTGAAAGGAGGCTTGGTGGCGGTGGCGGGGGTGAAAAAGTTTTTGGCGTCGAGTTTTTCGTTGCGGAGGAATTCAAAGGCAGAACCGTGGACGTCGTTGGTTCCAGACTTGAGGGTGAGATTGATGATGGCGCCCATGGCGCGGCCGAATTCGGCTGAGTAGGCGTTGGTTTGGACTTTGAATTCCTGAACGGCGTCGATGGAGGGCTGCACCATTTCGGGCCGACGGCCGGCACCGGCGAGTTCGACCGAGTTGTTATCGATGCCATCGAGGAGGTAGCTGTTTTGGGTAACACGCTGGCCACCGGAACTGAAAGAGTTGTACCGGCTACCTGCTGCGGACTGGACGGTGCCGGCGGAGAGAAGGGCGAGATCGCCGTAGTAGCGGCCGTTGATGGGGAGCTCGACGACGCGTTTGTTGTCAATCACCTGGCCCTGACTGGCTTCTGTGGTGTTGAGCTGGGCGGCAGCGGCGGTAACTTCGATGCGTTCGCTTACGGCACCGACTTCGAGGGTGAAGTCGACCTGCGTCTTTTGGTCAACGGCGAGTTCGACGCCGGAACGGAGGGCGGATTTGAAGCCCGAAACGGCGACTATAACGTCATATGTGCCTGGGGGAAGGAGGGGCAGTAAGTAAAGACCTTCGTTGGCGGTGCTGAGTTTGCGCTCTGTACAGTTGGCGGTGTTTCGGACTGTGATTTGAGCGGCAGGTACGGGGGCACCGGAGGGGTCGAGGACGCGGCCGCCGATCTGGCCGGTTTGGGCGAGGAGGGGGAGAGCGAGGAGGAATAGGAATATAGACCGCAGCATTGAGGGGAGTTTATCAGTTTTCTTCAGTCACCTTTAATGGTGGTGGCAGGCAGATTTTGAGCAAACCATAGCTGGACTTAGGCCCCGAGGTACAGCTTTCTATTTGCCCTTCATGTTCTTCAAGAAGTCCGCGACTTTTGCGGCGGCCTGAGGATGATTTCTTGCAAAACTGAGTTGAGCCGCAACAAATTGCTCTACGCCCTCCGCAGACTCGACGCTACAGAAAGTTCGAGTTGTACGGCCGCCGAGCTCTCGGAGGTAATGTTCCATTGGATGGTCTGCTCCTCCACCCAGTACGAAGTAAATCAGGACGAGACCTGATGCACTCAAGAGAACGAGGATATTTGCAAGAAGAGCCAGCTGAGGTATCCAAAAGGCAAGGAGACTGGCCAGCATGAGGCTTAAGGCCAATCGAGGCCATTTGGGTATTGCAAAAAGCAGCTGATAGCCGATTTGCTGGGCCATCAGGAAGCCAAGAGCAGCGCAGAGCCAAAAGAGCCAAGGGATGGATTGGAGTAATGTCGCCAACCCAGTCGAGAACCACTCAAACTTCGTGATGGTGAGTGCAGCGAGCATCGGCAACGCAAATATGATGTAGCCACCCAAGAGGGAGTTCTTCCCGAGAGTTGTCCTTTCCGGGTTCCAGCGGCTGTCCGGGTCTGCGACCACCATTTGATAAAAGAACCAGGCGATTGGTGCAAAGCTGGGAATCATAGCGACGAGCGAGAAAAGCGTCGCAGGGCGTTGCGGAGCCAATCCGGCCGGGGCTGGGGGAGGTGATACTTTTGCCAATGGGTTAATCCTCTGGATGGCCGGGACGGTGGGAGCCGGGGGAGGAATGATGCGGGAACCCAATATGGAATAATCAGGTATCCGAATTGGTTCGCAGACATGAGAATACAGAACCGCGGGCGGAACAATAGCAATGCCGTCCTGATC
>JAPKYY010000261.1 GCA_026394095.1 Acidobacteriota bacterium
TCATGATCGCAACCGTCGTCTGCACCGCCGTCTCTACCTGACGCTCGCTCGACACTTCGTTCGACATAAAGCCAAAGCTCAGCCGGTCGCGGTCCTTCGTATCGGGCACTACACGAATCCCGCGCATCCCCACAACCACCCGCTCCCCAGCCTTCAGATCCCGAAGCTTCCGGCACTCCGCAGTCGATCCAGTGATAACCACTGTCGCATCCATCCGCTGCTTGCCCACCTCAACCCACTGCCCGTCAATCCTCACCAGCGTCCGGTGATTCGTAGTCGAGTAAAAATCCTCAGGCGCGCATCTATCTTTCACCGCAACTTCAACAACGGCATCCCCGGCATCCACCGGCACACACCCCAGCCCCAGCAACTGGCTCAACAACTGATCCATCTGCCCCTGCGTCGGCGTCTCCACCCGCATCCTCAATTGCGATGCTTCACTGTTTGTTCGTCCAATGTGAAACTTCTCAACTTCAAAGCGCCCCTGGTATTCGACAACGGTGTCGAAGATCCGCTCCATGATGTGCGAATCGATCAGGTGGCCTTCAGCTTCGATAATCTCGGTTAAGCCCATCCCTCTAGGATAGCCGTGGCGATAGAATTAAGTCAGATTTCATGAAGCTCTTGTTAGTATTCTTATCCGTCGCCCTCAGCGCAGCCGAGCTCTCCTTCAACCGGGACATCCGGCCCATCCTGAGCGAACAGTGCTTCCACTGCCACGGGCCAGACCCCAACAACCGCAAGGCCGGCCTCCGTCTCGACATCGAAAACCCCGCCCTCAAAAGCGGCAAAGTCCTCGATCGCATCACCCACAAAAACAAGGGCCTCCGCATGCCGCCCGCCTACGCCGGCCGCGAAGCCCTCCCCGCCGCTGACATCGACAAAGTCAAAACCTGGATCGACCAGGGAGCCAAATACGAGCGCCACTGGGCCTTCCTCCCCCCAGAACGCACCAAAGGTGCAACCATCGACTCTCTAGTCCAGGCCAAGCTCCAGGCTCTCAACCTCAAGCCCTCGCCCCAGGCCGACAAAGCCACCTTACTCCGCCGCCTCAGCTTCGATCTCACCGGCCTCCCACCCACCCCGGCCGACATCGCCGCCTTCGAGAAAGACTCTTCCCCCAAGGCTTACGAAAAGCAGGTAGACCGTCTCCTGGCCTCCCCCCGCTACGCCGAGCGCATGGCCTGGCGTTGGCTTGAAGCCGCCCGTTACTCCGACACCAACGGCTACCAGTCCGACGGCGTCCGCGACATGTACCGCTGGCGCGACTGGGTCCTCGAAGCCTTCGACACCAACAAGCCCTTCAATCAATTCGTAGTCGAACAACTCGCCGGAGACCTCCTCCCCAACGCGACGCTCGAACAAAAGATGGCCACTGCCTTCCACCGCAACCACCGCACCAGCGCTGAAGGCGGCATCGTACCTGAGGAGTTCCGTGTCGAATACGTAGCCGACCGCGCCGAAACCACAGCCACCGTCTTCCTCGGCATGACCATGGGCTGCGCCCGCTGCCACGACCACAAATACGACCCCATCACCCAGCGCGATTTCTACTCCATGTTCGCCTTCTTCAACAACCTCGAAGAAAAAGGCCTCGTCTACAACTGGGGCAATGACGAGCCGCTCATGAAAGCCCCCACCCGCGAGCAACAAGCCAAACTCGCCCAGCTCGAAGCCAAACTAGCCAAGGCCCGCCAGGCAGTCGAAAAAGCCGAATCCCGCTGGCAAAAAGAAATAGCCAAATTCAAACCCACCACAGACTGGGCCCCCACCGAAGACCTCGCCTACCAGAACAAGCTCGAAGGCGACGCCTCCAAATTCGACGGCAAACGGGTCGTAGAAGAAAAAGGCGGCACCGTCGTCTACAACTACTTAAGCCCCTTCACCTTCTCCGCCTGGGCCAAGCCCGAAGAGAAAACCGGTGCCATCTTCTCCATCGCCGAAGACTACGCCGAAGGCAACGGCCACGGCCTCTACATCATGAACGGCCACGTCCGCCTCAACGTCGTCTTCCGCTGGACCGACATCGGCATGCGCATCGAAACCGAAGCCCCAGTGGCGCTGAATCAGTGGCAGCACATCGTAGCCACCTACGACGGCAGTCGCTACGCCAAAGGCGTCCACATCTACATCGATGGCAAGCCCCAGAAGCTCAAGGTCCTATTCGACGAGCTCAATTGGCCGATGAACTTCAAACATCCGCTCAAGATCGGCGCCGGCAATGGCATGTCCTTCAAGGGCGAAATCAAAGACGTCCGCATCTTCAAGCGGGAGCTCACCCCGCAGGAAGTCATCGCCCTCGCCCCCACAGCGTCTCCAGAAAAACTCCGACTCGCCTACCTCGACCAAACCAAGCCCGCAGAGCTAACAACCCTCCGCGCCATCCAAACCGAATATGACGAATACCTCAAGACCCTCCCCACGCTGATGATCATGCGCGAAGGCCCCAAGCGCCAGGCCTATCTGCTCAAGCGCGGAGCCTACGACGCCCACGGTGACCCGGTCGAGCCAGCCACCCCCTCCGCCCTCCCCGCCAGCAACGCCAAAGACCGCCTAGGCCTCGCCAACTGGCTCGTCTCGAAAGACAATCCCCTCCTGGCCCGCGTCACAGTCAACCGCTTCTGGCAAATGCTCTTCGGCATCGGCATCGTCAAGACCGTCGAAGACTTCGGCTCCCAGGGCGAATGGCCCCTACACCAGGAACTCCTCGATACCCTGGCAGTAGACTTCGTAAACAGCGGTTGGAACGTCAAACAAACCATCAAGCAAATCGTGATGAGCGACACCTACCGGCAAAGCTCCAAGCTCACACAAGAACTACTCACAAAGGACCCCGAGAACCGTCTCTTCGCCCGCGCCCCCCGCTTCCGCCTAGCCCCCGAAATGATCCGCGACAACGCCCTCGCCGTCTCTGGTCTTCTGGTAGAAAAGCAAGGTGGCCCCAGCGTCAAGCCCTACCAACCCGCCGGCCTCTGGCAGGAGCTAGCCGGTGGCGGAGCCTACCCGCAAGACCACGGCGGCGACCTCTACCGCCGCAGCCTCTACACCTTCTGGAAGCGCACCATTGCGCCACCCTCGATGATGAATTTCGACTCCCCCAGCCGCGAAGCCTGCACTGTCCGCGAAACCCGCACCAACACACCTCTCCAGGCCCTCAACCTGATGAACGACGTCACCTTCATCGAAGCCGCCAGAGCCTTAGGCCAGCGCATGATGAACACCGCCGCTGATCCCGCCGCACGCCTGAGATACGGCTTCCGCCTCCTGCTCTCCCGCTACCCAACCCCTGACGAAACCAGGACCCTCGAAGCCAGCCTCAACTACCACCGAGACTACTTCCAGACCCGCCCCGCCGCAGCCACCAAACTCCTCGAACAGGGAGAATCCAAACCCGACCCCAAACTCAATCCCCAGGAACT
>JAPKYY010000332.1 GCA_026394095.1 Acidobacteriota bacterium
TGCGAAGAATCTCGATCAAAGCGGCCTCAAGCTGCAACTGATTTTTATTTGCGGCAAGAGTACGAAGCTCAAAGAACAGTTGACGGCGATGAAACTCAAGATGCCTCACTTCATTGAAGGCTTCACCAAAGAAGTGCCGTACTACATGAAGCTGTCTGATTTCTTCATCGGCAAGCCCGGGCCGGGGTCGATCTCGGAGGCGATTCATCTCGGGCTACCGGTTGTCGTCACCCGCAATGCACTGACCTTGCCGCAGGAAAGATACAACGCAGACTGGGTTACCGAGAACGGCTTGGGAATGGTGCTGAAGCACTTTGGGGAGATCGTTCCTGGCGTAGCAGAGATGCTCGCACCGGGAAAGCTATCCAGCTTTCAGGCGAATGCCCGAAAAATGGACAACCGTGCGGTCTTTGAGATTCCCGAGATCATTGATAAGCTGCTGCGATGAGGCTTTGGCTTTGTTTCGCAACACTGGCAGCCACCGCGCTGGCCCAGGATCGTTATACAGATTTAGTGAACGGGGTGGCGCAGAAGTACCTGGCAGCTCGCAAAATTACAGTCGCCAACATCAAGACCCCCGCGCAGGCAAAGCAGCGCGCAGCCGAAGTTCGGGCACTGATCCTGAAGCAAATTGGAGGCTTGCCCACCTATCGCGGGCCATTGAAGCCGGTAATTACCAAGACCACAGATCGCGGAACTTACGTAGTCGAGAATTTGCACTTTGAGTCCCTGCCCGGCTACATAGTGACGGCAAATCTCTACCGGCCAAAGACCAACGGCAAACATCCTGCGGTGCTCTATTCGATTGGCCATTGGGACGATGGTAAGATTGCCGGCCAACGCATTGGGGCCAATCTTGCCGCCAAAGGCTTTGTGGTGCTGGCGTATGATCCGGTCGGCCAGGGCGAACGCTTGCAGGCCTACGACGCGCGATTCGGCCGGAGTTTAATTGGCGGTTCGACCGAGCAGCATTTTGTAGTTGGCGCTCAGGCCTTGATGGCCGGCGAGAGTGTGGCCCGTTATTTCATTCATGATTCGATGCGCGGCATCGACTACCTGCAGAGCCGCCCTGAGGTGGACCCGGCGCGCATTGGTGCCAGTGGTTGCTCTGGCGGAGGCACGCAGACAATGTACGTGGCAGCTCTCGATGATCGCATCAAGGTGGCCGCACCATCCTGTGTGATGAATTCCTTTGAGATGGTGGAATCCGGGCCAACCGGGGATAGCGAGCAAAGCTTCCCTGGCTTTGTATCATCAGGACTTGATCAGGCAGACTGGGTAACGCAATTTGCGCCCAAACCCTGGTTGATCTCCTCGACCCAGGACGATTTCTTTACCCCTGCGGGGGCGAAAATTGTGGTGGATCAGGCCAAAGATCTCTATCGAGTTTTTGACCGGGAGAGCCTGGTGAAATGGGTAGTCGGGCCGGGCGGGCACGGAACGCCGCTGATGGTTCGCGAGGCGATTTACGACTGGATGATTCGCTGGCTGAACGACGGCAAGGGAGACGCAAAGGAGCTGGATTTGCCACTCTTGAGCGTGGGTGAATTGTGCGCATTCGAAGGATGCCAGGCACCGGGACGCGGCTTGAGCGAAATCATTGCCGAAAGTTGGAAGGCACGGCGCAAAAAGGGCGACGTAAAGAGCATGATTACCCTCGGCGCAGCTCCAACGGGCTTGACAGAAGTAAAGTGGCTGGGCCCTGAGACACGCGACGAGTTGATCGTCATGGTGAACGACGGGATTGCAGCAGAGCGGCGGGCGGAGAGTCTGGCCAGGCTGGGCGCAAGGATAAAGCTGGTGAAGCTGCCGGGGGTATCGCCCTTCGGCGGACGCTACAGCGGCGGCTGGATCGATCATACGAGGGCCTGGCTGGTGGGCCTGAACCTGCCGAGCATGAGGGCGAATGATCTACTACACGAGGTTCGGGCTGAGCTGGACAAGTACACCAAGGTTCATTTGCATGCGTGGGCTTGGGGCGGGATTCCGGCACTCTATGCGGCTCATGCCGAGCCGAGAATTGCCAGGGTGTGGCTGGAGAGGATGCCTTACTCGATTGAGCTGGCGATGGGAGCAGTGATTCATCGGAACCTGCATGAAGCGATAGTTCCAGGAATTGCGCTTGCCGGTGATTTCGAAGACTTCATCGACAAGCGCTTCTTTATCGTCGATGCGCACGATTGGAATGAAAACCGGATCGAGAAGGCCTTGCCGGGGGTTTACCGCAGGCCTTTCGAGCAATCGGACGCAGAACTACTAGCTGCCTTTCGTAAATACTGACTTGGTGGTGAACTCACCCTGAGGTGCATTGATCGTGTTGTCGATGGTCAGAGTTTTGCCGTCGCCGGAAAGGGTCCAGGTTTCCTGCTGGCCGATCTCCATGCCATTGAATTCGCTCTTGGTATTTACTTTAAGCTTTGCGCCATCCCACTTGGCCTTCACCTTGGCGTCGCGCCCACGAACCTTGATGGTGGCTTCCTTGCCGTCAGTGCTGTAGCTGCTTTCGGTCTTCATCTCACCGCGTTCGCCGACCTGCAACGTCTTGATGCTGATGTTGGGGTCTTTGTGATCAATGTCGCGTTCGATCTTGGAGGGAGGAGGCATCATGCCGAAATCGCTCTTGGCAAGGTCAACGACCCAGTGGCCGGAAAAATCAGGTTTATCGGCGGCCATCAGCATGGCAGCGGGAATGGAAAGCAAAAGAAGTCTTCTTAGCATTTCTTCACTCTAAAGCATTTCGTAAGATTGTGTTGTGAGAGCATTCCTGGTTCTGTTAGCAGCCGTGTGCACCCTGCATGGTGAAGACTGGCAGAAGATCAACGCGGGTCCGTTTGAAATCTACACGTCTGGCGACGTGAAGGCGGCCAAGGTATTGCTCGGCACGCTGGAACAAATGCGCGGTCAACTGGGAGATCTATTGGGGCTGACAGACCCGAAACCGCTGTGGCCGGTACGGATTGTGATCGCCAAAGGTCAGCGCCCGGGCAAGCTGATGCTCACCTCAAACGTACACAGC
>JAPKYY010000803.1 GCA_026394095.1 Acidobacteriota bacterium
GCCGGTCAGGGCGTCGATGGCTCGCATGATGTGGTTGCTAGCGAGGATGAGGCGACGCTCTTTGCGGTCTTTACTCTCCCAGTAGTTGATGCCGCGATTGGTGATTGCGGTGGTGCCGGCTGGGGGTGTCCATTGCCAGAGCTGCTTGCCGGTAGAGGCTTCGAGGGCGACGATCGAGTTGCCGGCACCCATGACGTACATGTAGTTGTCGACGACTACGGGGTTGAAGCTGTAGCGCTTGTTTTCGCCGATCTTGAAGGTCCAGGCCACCTGGAGCTTGGCTACGTTGCTCTTGTTGATTTGCGTGAGCGAGGTGTACTGCGAGGAGTCTGGGCCGCCGCCGTAATCGTTCCAGGTGCGGTAGTCTTGCGCGATGAGTTGCGCTGCGATGAGGACGAGGATGTAACGCATTTAGACGAGCTTCTTTTGTGCGGCAGTGCGGGGCTTCCAGCGGTATGCGGCAAGTGAGTTCTTGTAAAAGTATTTTTCTGCTACGGCGCGGGGTTTGGTGGAGACGTAATCCTTCACTACTGTGAGGACTTGCTCGTAGGTGCCGAAGCCGTCGCTGTTGGGCCAGTCGCTGCCGAAGACGACACGATCTTCGCCGAAGCGCTGCCACATCTCATCCAGGACGGGCTTGTAGAAGACGCTATTGGGCTTGCCGGAAGTGTTCTTGATCTTGAGAACAGACGAGACTTTGACGTAGATCTGCTTGCGGGCGGAGAGGTCACGCAGGACCGCGTCGGCCTTGTTGATTTCTTCCATGCCGGGCAGGTGGTCGATCATGATGCGGAGATCGGGAACCAGGTCTGAGGCGCGGCGGAGGTCTTCGAGGAGTTTCTTGTCGGGGTTGGCCGAATCGAGGATCATGCCGTTTTTGGCTAGCTCTTTGAGGCCGGCGATGAATTCCGGTTTGCCGAGTTCTTTGCCGATGTCGTAGCCCCAGATGTTGCCGTATCGGATGCCGAGGTAGAGGGGGTTCTTGCGGAGCTTGTCGAGGACCATGATCGGTGCGGGGGCACAAACGTCAAGGACCCACTGGTTGTCTTCAAGCCAGGGGCTGCATTCGAGCTCGATCGCGCCGACGACGCCGAGCTTGGAGGTGAGGTCGATGTAGCGCGGGGGGAGGGCCGTTTTGTAGCGGACTTTGTCTCCTTTGGGCGGCCAGGGAATGCCCTTGGGACGGGTGGGATCGAAGAGGTGGATGTGGGTATCGATGATCGGGATTTCTGTTGCAGGCGCCAGGGCTGCAGCCAACAAAGTGCGGCGGGTCATGTTAGCTAAGATAAACCACTTGAGCGGCAATTGCAGCGGCGAGGGAGAGGATTCCGAAGAGAATTGCGCCGACATAGGTTTTCCATCGCGGGGAGGCGGGGACCATCTTTTGGGGGTTTGAGGGATCTACGAAGATTTGGATGTGGGTTCCGGGGGAGCGTTCGCCGAGGAGAGCTTCGATTCGGGAACGCTTGGAGTTGGGTGCGCCATCGGTTTGCCACTCCCGGTAGAAGCGGCCCTGGACAGAGTACTGGAGGAGGAGTTCGGCGCGGTGGAGGTTAGGGACTTGTTTTGAAATGCGATTAGCGATGATCAGGGCGTCGGTAGGCGGGATTTGAGCTTGCCATAGGGATGCAAAACAAGAGCCTGCAGAAATGAGAGCCAGGAGCCAAAGAATAGTTTTCAATCAGACTTCTCCGCCTAACACGCGTTAATTAGAGGTCTGGAGGCTCATCAGTTATTTCTTGCGGGTGGCGCTCCACTTGTTGGTAGCGCTCATTTCGACGGCGTTGGCGCTGCCTTCGATTTCGTCGCCCTTGACGGTGCCGGTCATCTCATAAGTCATGGTGCCGCCGGAGGGGCGGTCGCGCTTGAGGGTGAACTTGATTTTGTCGCCGTCGACGGTGCCGTTTTCGATTTCGAGCTTGCGGGTTTCGCTGAGCCAGAAAGCGCCGGTGAGCTTGCCGCCTTCAGTCTTCATTACGGCTTTAGCGTGGAGTTCGCCGAAAGGGCTGGCCATCTTCCAGGACCATTCGCCGTCGGGGGAGCCTTCGGCAAGGAGGGCGAAAGAAAGGGTGAAGAGGGCAATGAGCAAACGCATACGTCCAGAGAGATGGAGGTCTGGCGGTTGCGGATGGATTATTTTACGGGATTTGGATGGTGACGTCGCCGA
The DNA here is from genome assembly GCA_026394095.1 of Acidobacteriota bacterium. Lineage (GTDB taxonomy): Bacteria > Acidobacteriota > Terriglobia > Bryobacterales > Bryobacteraceae > Bryobacter. The sequence continues at coordinate 2,168 of JAPKYY010000803.1, forward strand.
GGACGATGGTTTGGCAGCCGAGGCGGGAATCGTCGGTGACGCCTTCAGCCATGCCGACGAAATCGAGTTCGTCCTGGTTGGGCTCGCTCAGGTTGGCTGCGCCGTCTTTGATGATGACGTGGCAGGTAGTGCAACTGCAGTTGCCGCCGCAATCGTGATTGAGCGGGAGGTTGAAGTGCATTGCCAGATCAAGGATGGAGCCGGGTTTGCCGTGGCCGCCGTAGGGGATGCTGCCGACTTCGAACTCGTGAACGGAACCGTCGTTAAGAAGAGTGAGCTTGGGCATAAGAAAATGGATGGTGGCCAGAGAGGGACTTGAACCCCCGACACGCGGATTTTCAGTCCGCTGCTCTACCAACTGAGCTACCTGGCCACGACAGGTGGGAAACTTTAGATTACCATGAAGCCAGCCGAATGGGAAAGACGTCGGTATTAATGATCATGCTCTCTTTTGTCGCCTACATGCTGCTGTTTAGCCAGACCCCGGCCCAGAAGCCACCTCCTACTGTCGATCCGGATGATCCGGGACCTCCTGTAGTCAAGCGCGGGGGGAATGCTCCGCGCAAGACTCCTGCGCCTGCCAGCAAGGGGCCTAACATTATCAGCGGGATTCCGCAGGAGACCGAAGAGGCTCCGGCTCCTACGGTGAAGAAGACCGAAGACGGCCCGCTGCCGATTCCTGCCGGGGCGGCCGGGATTAAGCCGGAGATCGATATCTCGGGTAGCGTTCCGAAGCAGGTGGTGAATGATCCGTTGATTGATGAGGCGGCCGTGGCTTCTTACGACTACGATTCGACGCTGCCGAATTTTATTTGCGATGAGATCGTGACGCGGTTCATGAGTGACGCCAAGCCTCCCAAGTGGAAGAAGAAGGATCTTGTGGAAGTGGAGTTGATGTACAACGACCGCAAGGAAGAGTACCGGAATGTGCGTGTGAATGGGAAGGTGCAGAAGTCGGGGTCGCCTGAGGACACGGGCTCGTGGTCAACGGGGGATTGGGGCACGACGCTGATGGATATTCTGCACCCGGCGACTGCGGCTGTGTTTACGCGTCGTGGCAAAGACAAGGTTGCCAGTATCGATTGCGAAGTTTTTGATTTCAAGGTGGAGAAGGCGAATTCGCACTGGATCGTTCGCTACGGCAAGCCGATCAAGCCTGCTTATAAGGGCGCGATCTGGATTGACCCGAAGACGGGTCGCGTGTTGCGCACTGAGATGCAGGCGGTGCGCTTGCCTAGCGATTATGAGCTGGACTGGGTGGAGCAGATGACGGAATACGGGTGGGTGACGATTAAGGGCGAGAAGTATCTGCTACCGGTGAAGAGCGAGAACCTGGCCTGCTGGCGCTACACCACGAAGTGCTCCCGCAATGAGATTGACTTCAAGAACTATCGCAAGTTCGCAACAGAGTCTTCGATCTCAACCACCGAATCTGAGATCAGCTTCGGCGATAAACCAACAGAGGCGCCGCCTGTTACGGCAGCGCCTCCGGTAAAGAAAAAGAAAGACTAGACGCTGGCGAGAGCGGCCAGTTCTTTGGCTGTGGCCTCTTCGACGTCCTTGTGCAGCGAGTTGCCGTGTGCGTCCATCGTGACGATGGCGGCGAAGTCTTCAACATCGAGATGCCACATGGCTTCGGGGATGCCGAATTCCATCAGGTCGACGCCGGCTACCTTCTTCACCGTGCGGGCGTAAAACTGTGCTGCGCCGCCGATGCCGTTGAGATAAACCGC
>JAPKYY010000668.1 GCA_026394095.1 Acidobacteriota bacterium
TGTAGAGCATGTCGCGATTCGGCCCCACCGAATAGTATCCAGTGCCTTGCTGCTGTGCCGGGTCTTCGTATAATTCATCCCCAGCCAATTGCTCTTTCACAAACACGTTGTAAGGCTTGTCGGCATTAAAACTCTCAATCACATAATCCCGATAACGCCATGCATAGAGCGTATAAGGATCCTGCTCAAATCCTGCCGTATCGCCATACCGAACCAGATCCAGCCAGTGTTTGCCCCACTTCTCCCCATAGTGCTTTGAAGCAAGCAATCGATCTACCAGCCGCTCATACGCATCGGCGTTGGAATCGGATTCAAAAGCGGCAATAGCCTCTGCTGTTGGAGGCAAGCCAGTCAGATCGTAGCTCAAGCGCCGGGCCAAGCTACGCCGCTCCGCTTCCCTGCTCGGCTTCAGCCCCTTCTCCACATGTTTGGCCGCAATGAAGCGATCAATGTCATTGCGGGCCCATCCCTGTCCAACCTGAGGTACCGTCACGGCCTTCACCTTTTCAAAAGACCACCACTTCGTCCCTTCCGCTTTAGCAACTCCACCCGTCTCCGGCCATTTCGCTCCACTCTTGATCCAATCCCGAATCACAGCCAGCTCCGCCTCTTTCAACCTGCCCGTCGGCGGCATCATCGCTCTGCCCTTACCAGTCATCATCAGCAGAAGCCGGCTCTCCTCTGGCTTCCCCGGCACAACAATCCCGTCTGAGAGGTCTCCTGCCTGGTCCAAACGCAACCCTGCCATCGCCGCACTCCCATGACAGGCGTAGCAATTCTTGCTCAAAATGGCAGTTGCCTTCTCGGGCAAATTTCCATCAGCAGCAAAGCCAATCGACACAAACAGGAAATATTTCAACATGAGACTGTTTAGATTCTATAAAATCCAAAGAAGCTCGATGAAGACACTCTCATTTTTAGCCCTCACCGCTCTGCTCACCTATGCAGCTGAGCCAGGAGGCAAACCCTACATGAACGAAATTCGTATCGAACGCCACAAGGCAGTTCCCATGCGGGATGGCGTTTCACTTTTTGCAGACGTATATCGCCCCGCAGCAGAAGGCCGCTATCCGACAATTCTCGTTAGAACTCCCTACGGCCTCCAGCGCGATGGCATCCACGAAACCATGATCAAGTTTGCCCAACGCGGCTACTCGGTAGTGGTCACCGACAACCGCGGCCGCTACGAATCCGGCGGCAATTGGGACCCTTTCCGCTCTGAAGCCGCCGACGGCTACGACTGCATCGAATGGGCTGCCAAACAAAACTTCTCGAACGGCAAAGTAGCAATGCAGGGAGGCTCTTACCTTGGCCATGTCCAGTGGGCCGCCGCCAGCCAGCAACCTCCCAGCCTGGTTGCCATGTTCCCTGCCCTTGCTTCCACCAATCTTTACGCCAACTGGATCACGCACGGTGGCGCCTTCCGGCTCAGCTTCAATTACGGCTGGGGCGTTGTCCGCATGCCCAACCGCATCATGCTCCCGCAGTACTGGCACACCGAAGCCTACACCCCTGAAGAGCTCAAATACGAAAATATCCTCCGCCATCTGCCCCTCGGCACCGGAGACCTCAAGAGCGCAGGCTCAGAAGTAAAACACTACCGCGACTGGCTCGCCCACCCCTCCTACGACGCCTATTGGAAATCCATCAGCGACGAAGAACGCATGGACAAAATGAAAGTCCCCGCAGAAGTCTCCGGTGGCTGGTTTGATATCTTCCTCGCCGGCACCATCAACGGCTACACGATGATGAAGCAGAAGGCTGCCACCGAATCCGCCCGCAAACACAGCCGCATGATCATTGGCCCCTGGGGCCATGGCCCGACACAAAAGTACGGCGACGTCGACTTTGGCAAAGACGCAATGATCGACCAGTTCGAAGAAGAACTCCGCTTCTTCGATTTCCATGTCAAAGGCCTCAAGAACGGCCTCGACAACAACATGCCGGTCAAGCTCTTCTATATGGGCGTCAACAAATGGCGCACCGAAGCCGATTGGCCGATCCCCAACACCAACTTCCGCGAACTCTACCTCACCGCCAAATCACCGGCCAATTCTGTCCGCGGTGGTGGCTCGCTCAGTTTCGACAAGCCAGCCTCAGCCACAACCGACCAATACAAATACGACCCGCAAAACCCCGTAATGACCCTTGGCGGCAACAACTGCTGTGGCACTCCAACCCTCGCCGGGCCAAAAGACCAGCGCCCAATTGAGCAACGCGAAGACGTCCTCGTCTACACCGGCGACTTCCTCAAAGATCCGCTCACCATCGCTGGCCCCGTCAAGATGAAACTCAGCGCCGCCACCGACGGGCCCGACACAGACTGGATGGTCAAGCTCATCGACGTCTACCCCAATGGTTTTGCCATGCCAATTGCAGAAGGAATCCTCCGCGCCCGCTTCCGCAATGGTCTCGACAAGCCGGAACTTCTCACGCCAAACACAACCTACGAATTCACCGTCGATATGGCCGGCACCGCCAACACCTTTCTGCCAGGCCACCGCATCCGTATCGACATCACCTCCAGCAACTTCCCACAATTCGATCGCAACCCCAACACTGGTGAACCCCTTGCCACTGCCACCAAAACAAGAGTTGCGCAACAAACCATCCACCTTGGCGGGCCCAAGCCCAGCCACATCATTTTGCCGGTCGTCAGCAACCCATAAAGGAGAATAGAACTAATGTCATCCCGTAGAAATTTCATCGGCGCAACGGCCGCTTTACCCCTCATCACAACCAAGGCGAGCGCAGCCAAGCTCAAGACTCCAGACTATTTCAAAGATCTGGGCATCCGTCCATTCATAAACGCAGCAGGCACCTACACCATGCTCACTGCTTCTCTGATGTCGCAGGAAACGATGGACGCGATGGAGTATGCCTCCAAACACTTCGTCCACCTCACCAAACTGC
>JAPKYY010000480.1 GCA_026394095.1 Acidobacteriota bacterium
GCTATCTGCCGGGCGAATCCCGGCCCAATATCCTGACCACCCACGCAGCTGCGCAGGTGGAAAACTGGACGATTGGCGGCAGCCGTTTTCCGACTCAATCGCAAAATCCCTACTTGAACTTCAACTCCTTCGCATATCCGGATGCTTTCACAGTTGGGAATCTGGGCCGCAACGTGTTTGAAGCTCCTGGCCTCGCCTGGACCCAATTCTCTATTGCCAAATGGTGGACACTGAAGGAACGCTACCGCTTCCAGCTTCGGCTCGACGGCAACAATTTCCCATTCAAGCAGCCCCAATACGCCGACCCCAATGGCACCTTCAATGTAAATTCGCCGGGAGCCTTTGCCCGTATCGGCAGCGGCACCCGAGGTGCCTTCTCCGACATCGGCACGGCAAACTCGAACCTGCTGATCATCGGTCGCTTCCAGTTTTAGCAAAACCGTTCACAGAAATTTTGAATATTTTATTTCGTTGATTTCAAATGAGTTCCCTGCAGAACTCCGCCAAACTCTGTCTTTTTGATTGTTAAGTTCCTTTCGAGTGTGAGCGTATGTCTCGCCAACATATCGATACCCAAGAGGAACGAATCATGAATCAAGAAGAAGAATTGCCTGAAGTACAAACACAGAAGCGGAACCGTAACCGGACGCTACCGCCAGTTCAAGTGAACGACGTTGAAGATCCTCGTTGCTATGCAACGCTCATGGACCGCCTCTTTACTGAACTTCCGCCCGTCAATATCCAGCAGGAAGGCGACCTCAACTCTATGGGGCAACTTCGCTGGACCAGCGAGCGAGTCAAATGCGCTTTCCGCCCGGGTAGAGAAATGGTCTGCACCCAAATCGCCCCGCAGCAGCCGATCGAAGGAGCTCTAACCATGGCCCGCAAAAAAGGCGTTTACGGCATCCTTGAGTCCGCACCAATTCATGCAACTCCGGCAGAGGTCGTCGAAACAGGCACAGTCAGGATGGCACTCATCCTCGAACTGCTCAGCGAAGCGTTGCAGCCCTATCCAGAGGCCAAACAAGCTATCTCCGAGGCTATAGCCGCCCGTCTCGGCGCAAGCCCCGAAACCAGGATTCTGCCCTGATGGAACCGCAATTCGTTTTGCGCAAAATGGCAAGCCGGCTCGACCCGGCTTCCTTCGCCCGTTACTTTCTTGGCATCGATCCAGATGAGAAGCAGTGCCAGGTATTGCGCTCAGAATCTCCGCAACTCATCCTCAACTGTTCACGACAGTGGGGAAAGTCCACAGTGTCCAGCATCCTCGCACTTCACAAGGCCTACTTCGAGCCCAAGAGCCTGGTACTAGTGGTCAGTCCTACCCTGAGACAAAGCGGAGAGCTCATTCGCAAGATCATTGGGTACCTCCCTGCTCTTGGAATCCGGAAAAAAGGCGACGGCGTAAACACGCTCTCTGTCGAGCTTCCCAACGGTTCCCGCATTGTCGGGCTTCCGGGTCGTGACGGCACAATTCGAGGCTTCTCCGGCACCAGCCTCCTCATCATTGACGAGGCCAGTCAGGTCGCCGACAGTCTCTATCGCAGCGTCCGCCCTTTCCTGGCCGCCTCTAAGAACGGCCGAATGGTCATCATGTCGACCCCCTACGGTACTCGCGGCTTCTTCTGGGAAGAATGGGAACGGGGTGACGGCTGGGAACGCGTCGAAACTCCTGCCAACGAATGTCCGCGCTTCGCCCCTGAATTTCTCGAACGCGAACGCAAGTCGATGGGCGAGTCCTGGTTCAAGCAGGAATACCTCTGCCAATTCCTGGAGAACGAAAATACCTTTCTGCCACGGGCCTGGGTGGAAGCCGCGTTCACTCGCGAGATCAAGGCGCTGTCGTTATGAGCAATCAACTTCAAAAGAACGAATACTTCCTGGGCCTCGACCTGGGACGCAAGCAGGACCACTCTGCCCTTGTCATAGTCGAAAGATCCTTGCAAGCGATGAACACGCGCTACATCGATGCCTACACAAAGTGGGAATCCTTCTTGAGTGTTCGATACGCCAAACAATGGAAGCTCGGCACAGCCTACGGCGAGGTTGCTAAAGAAGTCGGCACCATTTTCAAGAAGGTCGAATCGCTCGGTAGAGCTGTCCTCGTCTTTGACCAGACTGGAGTTGGCGATGCGGTCTTTGAAATGATCCGCGAACATCTGCGCGGCTCGAACGTGGAAG
>JAPKYY010000176.1 GCA_026394095.1 Acidobacteriota bacterium
ATCCCGGTGAAGATTGGTAAGGAAATTCCAGTCGACTCCAAGGGTAACGATGTCAAAACACCGGCACCGCCCCCAGTAAAGAAATAAGGCCTAAAGTTGATGGCTGACCTCAGGCCATCGTAGTAAACTGAAGGCTGTCACCTGCGGAGGTGGCGGAATTGGCAGACGCACTAGCTTGAGGTGCTAGCGGGTAACACCGTGCAGGTTCAAGTCCTGTCCTCCGCACCAAATCTTAAGGCCGTCGCATCCCATCGATGCGGCGGCCTTTCTCATTGGACAGGGCCGCCAGCTGTGACATAATCACGCGATGGCACGCTTGAGCGATTCTCCTGATGGAATGCCCTACCCCTTTGGAATCTCTGCAGCCAGTGGCCGGCCGCTCTCGAGCCTCAAAGATCGGGTCTCATCTCTGGTGAAAGAAAAAGAGGGCGAGCCTTCACTTTCCCGGCTTCATCTGGACCTTCGACTCAAGACCAAATTGGGGACGATTGTTCGGGAAAAGAACAATCTCAAACAGACCGGCTGGGCCGTGGTTTATCCCTACGAGCTGGATGATCAGATCAAGCAAAACTTGGACCCGCTGATTCAACATCGCCGGGCACAGGTAAACAATGACAAGCTTTTTCAGGTGTTTGATGGCGAAAGGGGTTATCTTCCGGACGATACGGCAGAATCCTGGCTGCGGCGCCGCGGCGTGACTCTCAATATCGTGAACCCGAGCCTGGGTGTGCCCTATTACATTCTGCTCGTTGGCTCAGCCGAGCAAATTCCGTTCAGTTTCCAATACTCGCTTGATCTGTTTTGGGCCGTAGGACGGCTCTGGTTTGACGAGCCAGACGGCTTTCGGGCCTACGCTGAATCTGTTATCCGCTACGAGACGATGGCTGAAGTTTCCGTCCGGAAGCAGGTAGCCTTATTCGCTCCCCGCCATAGGGAGGACGAGGCCACCCAGTTGTTTGTTGTAGACGTTGCGGAGCCCTTTGCAGGAGAAAACCCTGATTTGTTTCTGAACCAGGTAGACGGAGTGCAAGTAAAACCCTTTATCGAAGCGGCAGCCACACGTCAATCGCTGTTCAATCTGCTGGACGGTTCTTCTGGGATCGGCCAGCCGGCCCTGCTATTCAGTGGTGGCCACGGTTTGTATTTTTCTCCTGAAGACCCCAAACACGAGACCTCGACCGGAGCACTGCTCTGCCAGGACTGGAGCGGCCCTGGCAAGTTGGCTCGTGAGGATTACTTTGAGGCGTCGGATCTTCCCCAAAACGCCAGGATTCACGGTTTGATTCACTTCATGTTCGCTTGCTATGGCGGAGGGTGGCCCCAGTTCGATACGTTTCGCGACTTCAACGACCCTGAAGCGCAGATCAGCCCCCGCCCAAGGATTGCGAAATTGCCTCAGACTTTGCTTTCGCATCCGAGTGGAGGGGCATTGGCGGTTTTGGCCCATATCGACCGCGCCTGGGCCTATTCATTTCGAGCGGGGAGCCTGGCCCAGACCCAGGGTTTCAGCAGCATTCTGATCAATCTCATGAGCGGGGATCGCATCGGGGAAGCCTGCGATGCTTTCAATCTGCTTCAAGCCTCCAGCCAGCAAGCCCTGAATCAGCTTCTACCGAAAGTTGTGAGAGACGAAGCCGTAAACGAAGTGACGCTTGCCAACAAGTGGGTGGCTCTGAATGATGCGCGAAGCTACGTCGTGCTTGGGGATCCGGCTGTGCGGCTGCGCGTGGAAGACATGGCCCCCGCGCAATAGCGGCTTTAGCGGCCCACGGGAGCTTGTCCTGGAAATGAGGCTATCGAGTCGATTCCGCCTTGACCGAATCGAATTCGCAGCACGAACCCGGAAAGCTCCAGTGCCTTTCGACTGCCTCCAAAATCGACGGTATTGACTTCCAGGATTCCTCGCTTGCCTGCGATATCGGGACAATTCACTTTCGAAGGGACAATATCAAATGCCAGTTGCTCACCCTTCCGGACCTGTTTGGACTTCACTTCACAACTGAGCCCGTCTTCATAACGGAACGACAAATCCACGTATGCATCGGTGTCGAAAGACGGATTTACCAGAGCGATTGCGCTTTGAAACTGGCCCGAATTGTCGAAAGGCACTAGAAACCGGCTCACGAAGCGGGAACTGAATGGCACTGTCGTGTCGATGGCGGGGCGGTCTTGCGCTTTGTACGTCATGACGACGTATCCGGCCAGAGCATCGCTGGAGTTGACCTCGGCCCAACCGAAAAGAGTATTGTCTGCACAGCCCTCGCCGGATGTTTCGAGGACGTATTGCTTGTTCGGGTCGAGGGTTGAGGCAACTGAAGTTTTTGGCAAAAACAGTTCGTCCCTACTCGAGCGGACTTTCAGCGTCCGACCCAGCACTTGCTGCCCCGGGCCCTGCGAATTCGGCCAGAACTTGACACTGAATTCGATGGGTTTGGCTGTGGCATTCAAGAGAATAATCGTGGTTGTCCAGTCACAACCATCCGGGATGTGTGGAATGACAGCATCGGCATAGAAGTTCTGCGCCCATGCGCCCGTCGCGAGCAGGAACAAAAGTTGTATCGTTTTCGTCATGATGTTCCTCGAATCAGAATGAGTATTTGAGTACCAGTTGCAGGGTCCGGGCCGGGACAGTTGTATCGACAGATCCGCCGAATCCGGGGCCTTCGAGAAAACGGACTGGGCTTCCGAAGTTCACCCGGTTCAGTGCATTAAACAGTTCCGCCCGTAGAAGAACACGATGCCCAGCCTCAGACACGCTTAAGGACTTTGTCAGCGCCAGATCGAGCGACCCAAGGCCAGCCGCGCGGAACGTGTTTCGGCCCACCGCCCCATCTCTACCATCGAGCGCCAGCATTGAAAGCGGGTTCACCCCCGGTGCCAGCGCGACGCGGATGCGCCGGTCGCTCGATGCGGTGCTGAGGCGGGCGGTGGAAACAAGGCGGTCGGTGAGGTTGCCGTCCCGGTTGATGTCGAAGGTGCTGTTGATTGTGTAGGGCTGGCCGGTTTGCATGGTGAGGATTCCCGACAACTGGAAGCCGCGGACTTCCGAGACAAAATGGCTGACGCTGCGCACCCGCATATCAAAACCCGAAGAGCCGCGCTCTGATGGTGTCCTGCTGTTCTGGGGCAGGGCGAAGCTTCCTGCTGTGTCGAAAAAGTCTGAAGCGTCGTCGATCGCATGGGAGAACGTGAAAGCGGACCCAAACTGGAAGCGACCCTTGTGTTTTTTTAGTTCCAATTGCAGCGAATGGTAGGTGGAAGTTGCACTGCTTTCGAAAATCGTGGGAGCGATAGTGAAGGAATTGGCAACTCGCAAATCCTGAGGCGGGCGCATCACGCCACTCAAGGATGGAAAGGCGACAGCGGTGCCGGTCTGGCCCACCACCGGCTGGACATCAGAATCGAACTGGATCAGGCTTCGGCCCAATCCTCCTTGCGGCGTAGAAACACGAAACAACGAAACACCCCGCGTCCCTACATAGGCGGCGGACACAAAGATGCCAGACGTGAGATTCGTATCCACCGTAAGCGAGTATTGATAAGAGCGGGGATTGCGGATCTCCCTTGACGGCAGAACCAGATTCAGGCCGGGGAAGGTAGGGGAAAGAGCGCCGCGCAGGCTGTAGAGATTCAGCGCCAGCAATCCCAAGGCGCTCGTCCCTTCCTTGAGCGAGTTGAGTGTGCCCGGTTGGATCACATCGAGATTCGGCTGCTTCGCGCGGACGGCGGGATTGGCCAGATTAAAGAGCATCGGTGCTGAATCGTCTTGCGGGGAGAAGTTGACAAGATTGAGCGGGACAAAATCGGGGAATGCACTGCGCGACTGGTTGATGACAACTCCGGGAGCCGGGCTCGAGTAGGTTCCGAAGCCAGCCCGCACAGACCACTTACCGGTGGCAGGAGTCCAGACCAGACCGGCACGCGGATGAAGCGCAAGTTTATCTGGACCGAAGCCCACCCGGTAGTCTGGAATGTTCTCGAAAAAGTTGGTGAGGCCGATCGAGGTAGTGCCGCCACCGCTGCAACGGCCAGGGCAAGACAACTGAAGTGTCCTGGCTTCGGCCGTCAGGTCGGCCTTGTTGAAGGCGTTTTCGAGCTTGTTACCCGCGGTTGCGGGCACGGTGTTCAATTCATACCGCAGCCCGATAGTGGCGCGAAGGTTTGGCAGCAGTTGCATACTATCCTGTGCAAAGAAACTGTACTGGGTAAAGCGCACACCGAGGGATCGATCCTGCCTGGAGGTGGCGAGTGTCTGAAAGAATCCGGTGGGTACTCCTGCCGCCGCCAGCGTGGTTGGCGAGTAGGCATCCTGCGAGAGAACTTCACCCGATGAAAGCAGCGGCAGCAAGCCCCCTGGGTTACGAAGCCCCCCGAACTCTGCCAGTGGGCGGGCATTCCGGTCGAGCACGCTATCGATCCGGGTATGACGGATATCAAAGCCCCCCATCAACAGATGGGGGCCGCGTACAAGCGTAATTGTGTCGGCCAGCTGAAAAGTATTGTTAGCCCGGCGCTGCGGAAAGTTGTAGACGTCTACCCCGAGCGGGCTGTAGCCTGCCATCTTCAGTTGCCCAAGAGGACCAGTGAGTTCCTCTGTATCGTCCCCTTTGTAGCCGAGCCCGCCTACCCGCGTAGCAGAAACATACTGGGGATCCTTTCCAGGGGTAGTGATGTCCAGCAGGAGAGGAGCGTTGAGCAGGAACGGAGTGCCGGGCAGCAATCGCGATCCCCGAGGCGATCCCTGCCCATTGTCGAAGTGAGAGCTTGTGCGCCCAAATGAGAAACGCAGAGACTGGGATGAGATTCGCTGGGAGTGCGTGTTGAAAAAGAACGCGACGTTCTGCGTTTGTAGCTTGGGGGCTACTGAGGAGTAGAGGCCTTCTCCGGTGACAGGCAGAACACTGTGCTCGCCGGTCCTGTTGTAGCGGCCGCTGATTTCCTGGTTCTCGCTGAGTTTACGGTCGATCTTAAACGATCCAATCCAGGCCGTGGCATCGGCTGGCAGTACGGTGGAGTAAGTGTTGGGTCCATAGGGTCCCGACGGACGGTTCGGAAAAGGGTAAAGGCTGAAGATTGCATTTCCGGGTAGCGAAGCGGGCGTGAAGTCCTTGTTGGTTGATGCCGAGCCGAGCCGGGAGAACCCGGTTCCTCCAGTGCCAAAGATCCCGCGCTCGGCGATTGTAGGCACAGCAAAATCGTGAGCCTCCCGGCCGGAAACGGCCAGCCGCTCGATGCTGGCGAAAAAGAAGGTTTGGTTCTCTTCTTTGCGGCGAGTCAGTTTGAGTGGCCCTCCAAACACTGCCCCGGTTTGCAGACGAGTTCGAGGAGCGGTTTGGACGGCGGGATTTTCGAGCAGCCTGGGGCTGCCATCCACCCGCACCACTCGGCCTCCGCTCTGCAGAGGAAGCTGTGCAGGGCCCGCGTTCCCGGTAAAGTCAAAGAAGTCTCGGGCGTTCAGGCTGCGGTTATTGAAAAAGCCATACAAGGTGCCATGGACTTCGCTGCCGCCATATTTCGACAGGACGTTTACATTTCCCGCCAGATTGCGGCCAAAGCGGGTATCGCCAATAGACGAGATCACTTGAAACTCGAGAATCGATTCGATCGGCTGAGGCACCAAAGCCACAAATCCCTGGCGGCGCACGCCTACGTCTTCTTCGTTGTTGTCTGAGCCGTCAATGCTGAAGCTGTTGTCACGGCTTCGTAGTCCGTTGATGGTGAATTGTCCGGAGGTGCCTACGCTTGCGCTGATTCCTGGCCCAGGGTGGTTTCTGGTGGCAGGAGCGGGAAGCACGCCCGGACTCAGGAGAGCAAATTGGTCAAAGGTTCGGATTCCCGGCAGAGGCAGCTTCTCGATGAGCGATGCGCCAAAGACTCCGCGCCGTGTGGCTTCAGCAAGCTCCGGATGACCTTGGGGAGTGTAGCTTGCACCACTTGGATTCTGCGGCGGGACAGACTGCGGGGAGGATTCGTCCTCCTCGGGCGCTGAGTTATTGGATGTAAGGTGAAGGGAAGTCCAGCGCGAAGCCAGGATGTCGCGATCGGGGGCCTTTTTGATACTGGCTGATACCACGCGGATGTACTGCGGATCGAGGATGTTCAACGAATTGCTCTGTTTGATGGAGACCAAAGTATCCGACTGAGGTTTGTATCTCCCCATGGTGATTTCCAGTTTGTAGGTAGTGCCTGGAATCAAACCTGGAAGGTGGAAGATCCCATCGTCCTTCAACTTGTTGCTACAAACCCTCGATCTTGCGCCAGACGTGTCGGAGGCGCAGAGCTGAGCTCCTTCCAGATTTGGCAAAAGAGTTTTCCGGAAGGATTGAAAGGAGAAAATCGAAGGCCACGGGCAACTCTTGATATCCGCCTTCGAATCGATAATACAGCCCCGAGCGCCGCCACCTTTTTCGGCTTGAGCAAATCCGTTGTCCTGCGCTGCATGCAAAACAAACAGAAATAAGAGCCATCTTGCTGAGAAGAATTGGCGCTCAGAAAGAGCAGAAGTCATTGTTGGCTTCCACCCTTGAGGCGGGACCACCAGTCCAACTGCCTCTCGATCTGCATCGCCTCGATCAGCACTCCGCCTGCTTTCGGCCTGGCAAAGCCAACCGTATGGCTAGGGCTGGGCGGGCCTATGGCAAAAACTCTCGATTCCTGCGGGCTCGTATCTGTAGCAGATCCGGAGTGAATACTATATTTGATGCCGTCTGCTAAGAAGATACCTTCGATGCTTACCGATTTTTTCCCATCGCTTCTACTAAAACCGAGCAAGCTAAAAACAAATGGGTCATCATCGGTTCCGTTCTTCAGCACAGGCCCATTCAATAAAAATTTGTCGACATTGGTCCATGTCAGCCGAAACAGATTTTCCGGATTGCTGCCAATTGCGGAACCCAGATTTCGAAGAATCCAAGCGACACTGGAGCCCTGCGAATCGAATTGAACCGTGAAAAAAATACGAGAAGTGCGAACGCCTGGCATGGGCCCGTTATAAAGGATAGCCTCGGGCAATTGACCTGCCTGAAGCGGGATTCCAATCGGACCTGAAGGCGGTTTCAGGGTTGAGCATGGAGAGGGAAGGCAAGTCCAATTCTTGAGCACCTGTTGATCTCCAACAGCCCAGTCAAAAGGTTCCGAGACTAAGGTCGTTGCCTTGTCTTCTGTGGAAACCCAGCGGATCCAGAAGGCCAAAATAAGGGCGGCCGCGATCCCTGAAACAATCAGCCACTTGTTCGCCGGAGGCCGCCTGGTCAGCTCCGTCCAGAGTGTAGCCAGATCCTGCTGGTTTTTCTCATCGAGGGTCTTTAGCTCTTCGGCCTCGCGAACAATAGGAATAAAGGGAGCGGCTACGGTTAGCTTGTAGGCGTCTTTGGTAGTGCCGTTGAGGAATCGCCCCACACGGCTGGCGCACCCACCAATCTGGGTGTCGTCGAGTCCACTGGCCGTTCCTTGCAGAGTAGAGGCGGCAAGGGCAATCACCTCCAAAGCCTTGCTGATCTGTTGTGGGTTCATCCGGTCTACAGCGGCCTTGATAAGGGCAGCTTCTTTGCCGCCTTGTTTTCGCAGTTGAAGGAGCTCTTCGCTTAATGTGAGTTGCGGCTGGCTGCCTTGTTCCTGCTGGGTAGTATCCTGAAACAGCCGGCCATCAGCCACGCGCATGAAGAGGGTGGGTATGCCGGAACCGCTGTCTTTCTTGTTCACCAGCGAAGCCCGCGCGATGTTGCAAGCCCGGTCGACAACGCCAGAGGTGAGCAATTCTTTGTAGAAGCGAACCGAGAAATCACGTGCAGTGTCGAGCGCCACAATGTCCCGCATGGCGACAACAGCGGGCATATCCGCCTTCACCAATTGCAGCCCCAGACCCTGGAAGGCGTCCTCACCACTCCGCGCTGCACTCTGGCAACTGCACAGAACTGCCAGCCGCAACGCTTTGCCGCCGTCACAACTGGAAATCATACGAGCAAAGTCACGATCGGTTACTTCGTAATCTGTCTCATAGCCCTGAGCCGCTTCAGAGCTTGCCTTCTCGAGATACAACTCGGCGGTAGGCGCATCTTCCTGCGGGACAAAACGGCCGTGGGCAATCAGATGCAGGATGTGATAAGGCTGCTTCTCAACCATTGCGCGATCGAGTTCCTGTTCGATCGCCGTGAGACTGCACGGCCTTGGGACGACACCCACTACACCAGAGTATTTCTTAACTGCTTCCTCGATCGCCCGCAGTTCCACGGCGGGATCAAACTGGGGCTGGTCGCCCGGAGCCGCAATCGCTACCAGGACCCTGACCGGGCCTTCGTCCACCTCTATCTCGGAGAAGCCGAGTTGGGGAATGGTTCGGGAGAAGGGAGTGTCAGAGTCAGCCGCCAGGACGTTGAAGGGTAGTCCCTGCTCGGTTTCCGGCTTACGCAGTAATTCCCAGGGGGCCAAATGAAAATGGGGGGCGTCTTCGAAAATGGATAAGCGAACCCGGCGCTTGGGATTTTTGTCGAAAGCGGTCCTCCAGAAGTCTCGTAACTTACCCTGGAAGAGCCAGTTGTAGAGAGCCTCCCCGGCCTCCTTGTCATCAAGGCCAGCCCAGGAAGGCAGAGGGTTTGCGGCCTGCTGACAGCTTTTGTTTGCGATGTTTGCCCCGCTCAAGGTAACCGACCCGTCTTTCTCGATTTCGATGTTGAGCATTTCGTAAGAATCGTTAGGGGTCGACATAGGAGGGCGGGGATACCGGCTTTGTATTGGTTTGGATTGTAACATCTCTCCCATGCGGGCGCGGCTGAGTTTTCCACTTCCCTTTCCAAAACTACCTAAGACTTTCTGTGGTCGATTCGATAAGGCAAAGGAAGCAGGATGTGCGCTGGTTTGCGGCGTCTGAATCACCCGGTTGGATCCGGGAGAATCCACACTCGGCCTTGAGCTGGAGAAAAAGGAATTTCACTATGTCTACGGCAGTATTGGCGACCCCGACACGGACAAAAGAAGAGCGGGCAGGCAAGTATCTAGCATTCCATCTGGGCCCGGAAGAATTCGGGATTCAGGTGCTGAAGGTGCGGGAGATTATGGGGATCCAGGAAATTACAGCTGTGCCACATACTCCACTGCACACCAAAGGAGTAATCAACCTTCGCGGAAAGGTGATTCCAGTTGTGGACTTGCGTTTGAAGTTCGGGATGCCGGAAGTGGCATATACGCAAAGGACCTGCATCATCGTGACCGAGGTTGAGGGAGAATCCGGGCCGATGATGATAGGCGCAGTAGTGGACGGGGTAAGCGAAGTTCTGAATCTGGCCGTGGCTGACATTGAAGACACGCCGGATTTTGGAGGGGACGTTGCAACTACAGGCCTGCTGGGAATGGCCAAAGTGAAGGGAAAAGTGAAGATCCTGCTCGACATCGATCACGTGATGACGCATCAGGACCTCAACGAATTGGGCAAGTTGTTGAGCTAGGCGGGACAACTCAAGGCAGGCGCGAGCGGACACCACATCCATGGGGAAAGAAGAATCTGGAATGAATTCGACTGAAGTAGAAGCACTGCTGGAGCGTGCAGCAACGCAAATCATGCTGGGCGAGAATGCCGAGACGGTTGCTACGCTTGCGCTCTTGAGCAGCATCTCGATTCCAGCTGAGGCTATGCAGCTGGTTGTGGAATTGCACGCTGTGGCAAAAGACAACGTCTCGGAGGAGAACCAGTGGGAGGATGAAGCGAGCCGGGCGCGGGTTGAGCAGGGGCTGGACCGGCTCAGGCAGATTCTCTCGGACTCAGCAAAAGGCAACGATCCTGTCGCGCAGAGGGTGGCAACGCCAGCACAAGCTACATCGAGCGCACTCAACCAGGATCCGGAGCTGGTTGGAGACTTCATTCTTGAGGCGCGTGAACACCTGCAGACAGTCGAATCCGGGCTGCTGATTCTCGAAAAAGAACCAACGAATCCAGAAACGCTGAACGCCGTTTTTCGCAGTTTCCACACCATCAAGGGCTTGGCTGGTTTCCTGGAATTCGCCCATATCCAGGCCGTATCGCACGAGGTAGAAACGATTCTCGATCTGGCTCGTACGGGGCAGTTGGTGTTGAGTCCGAATCTGGTGGATTTGACGCTCGAGAGCGCGGATTTTGTGGGCAAGGAAGTTTTGCGGATTGAATCGCAGTTACACGGGCAGGATCCGGGTGAGGAGCAAGACCCGTGGTCGTTGCTGGACCGGGTAAGGAAGGTAATCGCTGGAGATCACTCGGCATCGGCAGAACCAAAAATCGAGACGCCGGCCAGGGTGGATGGGCCAAAGCCTGCGGCGCCGACGCCAGCTGTGGCTTCTGTAGCTCCAGTAGCTTCAGTAACCCCAGTGGCTTCTGTAAACCCGGTGGTTGAAGTGCCCCAACCCGAGATTGCCGCCAAGACAGCTGAGGAATCTGCGCCGGCAGGTACGGCAACAAGCCAGGATGCCAAGGCAAAGAAGGCAGTAGCGACCGACACACATGCGATTCGCGTAGACACAGCAAAGCTCGATTACCTGCTCGACATGGTAGGCGAAATGGTGATCGCCGAATCGATGGTGCGTCTGGATCCGGATTTGAGTGGAACCAAGAACACGCGTTTACAAAGGAATTTGAACCAGTTGCGCCGGGTGACCGAGGAAGTGCAGAAGGTCGCAATGGCGACGCGCCTGATCCCGGTAGGAACCTTGTTCCAGCGGGTAAACCGTTTGGTGCGCGACACCTCACGCAAGGCCGGCAAGATGGCAGATGTTGAGCTTGTAGGCGAAGATACGCAGCTGGACAAGACGATTATCGAGGAACTGACCGACCCAATCATGCACATGGTGCGCAACTCGATCGACCATGGCATTGAGGCTCCGGCCGACCGGGTCCAGGCGGGTAAGCCGCAGTCGGGCCGAGTGCAACTCAAAGCCTATCGTCAGGCCGACCACATCCAGATTGAGATTGTCGACGACGGCCGTGGCTTGAACAAAGACAAGATTCTGGCCAAGGCGCGCGAGCGGGGTCTGGTGGGAGACACAGTGAACATGACCGACTCAGAGATCTTCCAGTTGATCTTTGAGCCGGGCTTCTCGACTGCCGAAAAAGTAACTGACATTTCAGGCCGCGGCGTAGGGATGGATGTCGTGAAAAAGCAGATTCAGAAGCTGCGCGGCAAGATCGAAATCAAGTCCACACAAGGCGAGGGACCCACGTTTTATCTGAAGTTGCCGCTGACCCTGGCCATTGTCGATGGGCTGGTGGTTGGAGTGGGAAAAGAGCGCTACATTCTGCCCATTTGTCCTGATGGTGGATGAATTTATCGGCAAGCAGGAAGTGGTGATCAAGAGCCTCGGGGCAAGCATCAAGAACACGCCTGGAATTGCTGGCGGAGCCATCCTCGGTGACGGCCGCGTGGGGCTGATCCTTGACCTCGAAGCAATCTATGTCGAACGAAGCAAAAGAGCCGAAATCATCAAGGAAAGCCTGCTGACCGCATGCTGAAAGAATCCACCAGCAACTACCAGGCAACCCGGCTCAGCCCAAAGCTCTTTGCGGCGGTAAGGGATTATGCCTACCGCACGGCGGGCATTGAGTTGCAGGACGGCAAGCAGGAAATGGTTGCGGCAAGGATATGGAAGCGGGCGCGAACCCTTGGCTATGATTCGGCCGACGAATATTTTGGTGCCGTCTCGAGGGACAAGAGTGGCGATCTGCAGGTGGATCTGATTGATGCCCTGACAACGAACTTCACGAGTTTTTTTAGAGAACCGGCGCACTTTGATTTTTTGCGAAATCAAATATTGCCCAAGCTGCGTGGACGAAATCAGTTCACGATCTGGACGGCGGCAAGTTCGAGCGGCGAAGAGCCGTACTCGATTGCCGTAACGTTGATCGAGACTCTTGGCGAAGCTGCGTTTCGACAGGCAAAGATTTTTCCCGTTGATCTTTTTGCGGAACATCATGATCTATTTTGACCGCCCGACGCAAGAGCGAGTAGTAGCAGCAATGACGGCAAAGCTCGAGCCTGGGGGATACCTTTTTGTAGGGCATTCGGAGAGCTTGAACGGAATTTCACACGCGCTTGAGCATGTACAGGTGGCCATTTATAAAAAAGCGGGACAACTGGAGGAACGTAGAGCATGAGAAGTCTAAATAAGGATGGGGAGAGCCTATGTTAGCGGTCGGCGTTGGGGATATGAAGGTGAGCGCCAAGCAGGAAGAAACTCTGGTGACTTATGGCCTTGGCTCATGCATAGGCGTAACAATCTGGGATCCGGTGAGCCGGGTGGGAGGTCTGCTTCATTTCATGTTGCCTGAATCGCAGAACGATCCCGTTAAGGCCAAAGACCATCCTGCGCTTTATGCAGACACCGGAATCCCATTGCTCTTCAAGAGTGCCTATCAGTTGGGTGCAGACAAGAAGAGACTTCTGGTTAGGGTGGCTGGAGGGGCGCAGGTGCTGGATGGCGATGGAGTATTCAACATCGGCAAGCGCAATTACCTGGCAATGAAAAAGATTTTTTGGAAAGCCGGAGTTATGATTCACGCCGAAGAGGTGGGGAGTAACATTTCAAGAACTTTGCGTCTCGAGGTCGGGACGGGAAAACTGCTTTTGCAGGAAGCCGGGGAGGAAGCGCGCGAGCTGGGTCTTCAGCGTTGCGCCTAAGCCAATGAAGCAATACAAAGTTGAGCCAGGCAGGAATGAAAGGAAACAACTCTAATGGCATTCGACGTAATGATTGTCGACGATTCTCCGGCGATGCGCCGCTTTATCCGCCGAGTGATCGAAGTATCAGGTTTTGGTGTGGGACGTTATCTCGAGGCCGGCAATGGAGAAGAGGCCCTGAAGCAGTTGGAGCATGAATGGGTTGACATTGTGTTGACCGATATCAACATGCCGAGGATGGATGGCGAGGAACTGGTAACGGAAATGCGGAAGCAGGATCATCTGATGGCGATTCCCGTCATTGTGATCTCAACAGATGCAACCGAGGCCCGAATCGGCAGGCTCAAGCAATTGGGCGCGCAAGGCTATGTGACCAAGCCCTTTGCCCCGGAGCGACTGCGAGAAGAGATAGAGACAGTGTTGGGGGTAACTCCAGAAGGCGCACTGGTGGGAGCCGGGATGGGGATGGACGGAGGCGATGATGAGTTTAGTTTTTGATCGGCCCTTATTGAGCGAGCAACTTACGATGGCAGCGACAGAGGTGCTCGAGACGATGTTTTTCGCATCTGTAGATACGGCAAGTGATGAGGCTGAATCCCCGGTTGGCGACCGGATTGGTGCCTCGCTGGACTTTCATGGTGCTTGCGCCGGGCGCCTTGCCTTATCGCTGGACCGGGCGACAGCCGAGGGTCTGGCATCCAACTTTTTTGGAGGCGTAGGCGAGGGTGGGGCAGAAGAAGATAGCCAATCGGTAATGGTTGAGTTGACGAATATGGTTTGCGGGGCGATGTTAAGTCACCTCGACCGAAACTCAATTTTTTGTCTGGACACACCAAAGCAGCTTGAACCGGGACAGGAGCCAACAGGAGAAATCGTTCGAGACCTGAGCCTCGAAGATGGATTGCTGCGGTTGGCCTTTTCCCTGCAGGAATCAGCGCCAAAGGTGGATGCGCATTAAATGTCACTGTCAGCAAGCCAGACCGGCCGCCCCATTCGCGTCCTGATCGTGGATGACTCAGCTGTTGTGCGTCGATTGCTGAGTGAGGCATTGTCCGGACAGCCAGACATCGAAGTAGTCGGGACAGCACCTGATCCCTTTGTCGCTCGCGACAAGATTCTTGAGCTGAGTCCGGACGTGCTCACCCTCGACATCGAGATGCCGCGCATGAATGGACTCACCTTCCTCAAGCGTGTAATGCACTACCAGCCGATGCCGGTAATTATCATTAGCTCGCTTGGGCAGGCGGGATGTTCGGCCTCGGTTGAGGCGCTTCGACTTGGGGCAGTGGACGTGTTGGCAAAGCCACATGGCCCATATTCTGTAGGCGAGCTCAGTGCCCAATTGGCCGGGAAAGTACGCCTTGCGGCGGCAGCTCAGGTGCGGCGAGACCCGGCAGCGCGAAGAGAAACCGGGCTAGCGAGTCTGCCCCCCAGAGGCGCCTCGGGCGCCTGGTGCCGTCATCTGGTGGCGATTGGATCCTCAACGGGCGGCACACAAGCGGTGGAAGCTGTACTGCAGGGATTTGGGGCAGATTGCCCGCCAATTGTCGTAGCGCAACATATCCCTTCAGGCTTCAGCAGGGCTTTTGCCAAGCGGCTCAATGAGGCTTTACCAATGGAAGTAAAAGAAGCCGAAGACGGCGATGCTGTGTCTGCTGGCAGAGTGCTGATTGCCCCTGGCAATTTTCACATGCTGGTCAAGAAGCAGGGCGGGGCCTACTCGGTGATGGTAAAAGACGGCCCGCTGGTTTGCTATCAGCGGCCGAGTGTAGATGTTCTGTTTGGATCGGTTGCACAAGCGGCGGGGCCGGACAGTGTGGCGGTGATTCTGACAGGCATGGGAAGCGACGGTGCGCTTGGGATGAAGCGGATCCGGGATGCAGGTGGCTGGACGATTGCACAGGACGAAGCAAGTTGTGTGGTCTACGGCATGCCGCGGGAAGCAGTGAAGGCAAATGGGGTCGAAGAATCGGTCAGTCTGAGCCGGATCTCGGCGGCCATCGACGAGGGGCTGAAGAAGCCGCGTAAGTCAGCGGTAAGTTCAGCACTACCCTACCAAAAATCTTCGGCGATTTAGATTTCTTCTCAAAGGAAGACTATCTGGGCCGATACGAGTGTTAACCCGAATGGGTTGTGAGAAGAGAGGAGAACAATGAATTTTTATAAGCAACTAGTAACTGTCTGCCTTCTGGCCTTGCCAGTAGCAGCCGAGACCAAAGTGAGTCACGCCGATGCCGTTCGAAATGCGGTGAAGCGTACCAATCCTGAATACAGCCCGATGGCTAAGCAGATGCGGATCCAGGGTGACGTAGAAGTGGAAGTGAAAATTTCTGAAAGTGGCGATGTGTCGGACGTGAAGGTAGTAACCGGAAACCCGATGCTTTCAGCCCCGGTAGTTAAGGCGATGAAGGAATGGAAGTTCACGCCCTTCAATGAAGATGGCAAGCCGGCACCGGCAGTAGCAAGTTTGCGGTTTACGTTCAAACAGTAAACGCAGACTGAGAAGCGGGCAAGAGAGACAACACGGAGGTTGATAAGAAGGCAATGCAAACAAGCGCAAGCAAAAAACTGATTGGCAGCGTAGGACTGCTGGTGGCTCTGGCCCTCGTCGTAGGCGGAGGAGCTCTGATGGTGAATTATCGCCTCGGCGATTTATTGCACGAGGTAATCACGGTCAAAGCGAAACTGCGGGATTCGGCCAGCAAGATCGGGCAGGAGGCAACCGAGATGGTGGCCTCCGAGCGCGGCCTGGCCTTCTCGATGATGCTGCAGCAGACACAGCAGGCCGATGCGATGCGAGCCCGATTTACCAAGGCGCAAGAGGGCTTTCAGCGAGCGGCTGGCGATTACGCAGCAGGTGTCAAAAACACACCTGCAGCTGCAGATATCAGCAATCTGATTGCCACCTTTGAAACCTCCCGGCGTATGCACGACGAACTGCGCGGGATGATGGAGCAGCAGAAGATGGATCTTGCAATTGCTCTGCTCAATGAAAAGCTCTTGCCGCAACTCTCCGGCCTGAGTGAGTCTGCAAGGAAATTGGCCGAATACCAGACGGCCCAGATCGAAGAGCTAGGGCAAAGCGCAGCCTCAACAAGAGCGGCTGGATTCTGGATCGTACTGATCCTGAACCTTGTGGCTTTTGCCGTTGGAGCAGTGGTGTTCATGATGGTCAAGAAGTTGACGGCAACGCTTCGCGATACGGTTTCGGAGTTGAGCAACAGCGCGCAGCAATTGAGCAATACTTCGTCAGAGGTAGGAAGCTACAGCATGTCCTTGTCGAAGTCGGCAAGCGACCAGGCGGCTTCGCTCGAAGAAACTTCAGCTTCGACCGAAGAAATCCACTCGATGACACGCAGCAATGCGGATAACTCAAAACAGGCAGCCTCACGTATGCAGGAAGCAGCTCAAAAGGTGGAGGAAGCCAATAGTGCCTTGGCCGAGATGGTCAACAGCATGAATGAGATCAGCTCGTCATCGAGCAAGATCTCGAAGATCATCAAGGTGATCGACGAGATTGCCTTCCAAACCAACATCCTGGCGCTCAATGCAGCAGTGGAAGCAGCGCGGGCTGGCGAGGCCGGAATGGGCTTTGCTGTGGTGGCCGATGAAGTACGCAACCTCGCTCAGCGCTCTGCTCAGGCAGCCAAAGACACTACCCAGTTGATTGAAGAATCGATTCAGAGCGCCACCAGCGGCAAAAACAAACTGGATCAGGTGGCAAGAGCCAGCGCCAGCGTAAACGATCTGGTGAAAGCCGTAGGCAGTCTGGTGCAGGAAGTCAGACTGGGCAGTGAAGAGCAGGAACGCGGCATCGAGCAAATCGCCAAGGCTGTAAGCCAGATGGAGCGAGTGACGCAACAAATCGCAGCCAACGCCGAAGAAGGTGCAGCTGCCGGAGAAGAGCTACGCAAGCACGCATCGACTGTCGGCCGTACCGTGGATTCTCTCCAGGCTCTGGTTGGACAAGACGCACTGCAACCAAAGGCAGCTGTGCGCAAACCAGTTGCCGCTCCGGGCCTGGCAGCCCTGTCAAGCAGCCGGCATGAAGTCGCACGGCCACCCAAGCCTGCAGCTTCCTCAAACAAATACCAACCTAGCTCACACTCAAGCCAAAGCTCAGGCGTTGGAGTCATGGACAAGAAGGACCCCTTCCCCATGGACGACAGCTTCGAGGAGTTCTAGGCTAAGTTCTGATCCTGATCTAAAACACAACACCGCAAGCACGCGAAAAGTGCTTGCGGTGTTTTACTTTAGGGCCTGTTTTTGAATTCTAAAGATACTCGTAAACTGCATCTGCCAGGATGGGCCCAAGGAAATCGGAGGCGGTGCGCTCCACCGCCTCAAGCATTTGCTCACAATGGGCCCGGCTATTGGATACTGTAACGGCTGCAACCATGCCACGCTTCCACACATCCTGAAAGTCAATCTCCGCAACCGCCACGTTATGGCGATTGCGGAGTCTTTCTTTCAAACCTGTTACCCAGTGACGCTTGTCCTTGAGAGACTGAGCGTCGATGATATGCAACTCGAGGGTCAATACACCGATCGAAGGCATTGCCGGGTGCCTGGACCTAGTCCATTAGAGCTTCGACAGCCACACGTTCGTTGACGAAGGCTTCCATCTGGTCTCCGGGGCGGATGTCCTGGTAGTTGGCGATAGCAATACCGCACTCAAAGCCCGTCTTCACTTCAGAAACATCGTTCTTGAAGCGCTTCAGGGTGTCGAGCTTGCCGGTATGAACTACTTCGCCATCGCGAAGCAATCTTACGCTGCAGTCACGAGAGAAGGTGCCTTCAGTGATATAGCAACCGGCGACGGTGCCCACCTTGGTAATGCGGAAGACATCGCGTACTTCGGCCCGGCCACGGAAGACTTCTTTGTAGACGGGATCGAGCATACCGGCCATGGCCTTCTTGATCTGGTCGACCACCTCGTAGATGATCGTGTGCAGACGGATGTCGACTTTTTCAGCGTCAGCCGTCTGAGTCGCACTGCGATCCGGACGAACATTGAAGCCGATGATGATGGCGTTTGAGGCCGAGGCGAGCAGCACGTCGGTTTCGGTGATGGCACCGACGCCGGTGTGGAGAACACGCACACGGACCTTTTCGTTCGATAGCTTGAGGAGGGTTTCGGCAAGCACTTCGGCCGAACCGCCCACGTCAGACTTGAGGATGAGGTTGAGATCCTTGATCTCGCCTTCTTTAAGCTGCTGATGGAGAGCGTCGAGGCTGATGCGGGTACGGGCCATGGCGATATCGCGGGCCTTGGCTTCGCGATAAAGAACAATCTGCTTGGCCTTAGAGGTATCTGTAACCACCTGGAAGGTGTCGCCGACCTCGGGCATTTGCTCAAGACCAAGGACTTCGACCGGAGTTGCCGGTTCGGCTTCCTTGACCGGGCGGCCCAAATCATCAAACAGAGCGCGAACCTTACCGAAGACGGAACCGCAAATGAAGAAGTCGCCGACGCGAAGTGTACCGTTGCGGACGAGCACCGTTGCCACCGAACCACGGCCCTTGTCGAGCTGCGCTTCGAGGACGGTAGCCAGGGCGGGCCGCGAAGGATTCGCGCGGAGCTTGGCTTCGTTTACATCGGCCATGAGCAGAATCATTTCGAGAAGCAGGTCGATATTGAGACGCTGCTTGGCGGAGACCGGCACCATTACCGTATCGCCACCCCAATCTTCGGCCAACAGGCCGCGATCGTTGAGTTGTTGCTTGATACGGTCGATCTGGGCGTCAGGCTTATCGATCTTGTTGATGGCAACAATGATCGGAACTCCGGCTGCCTTGGCGTGATCGATTGCCTCAATGGTTTGAGGCATGACACCGTCGTCTGCGGCGACGCAGAGGATAACGATGTCGGTAACTTTCGAACCGCGGGCACGCATGCGGGTAAAGGCTTCGTGACCCGGCGTGTCGATGAAGACAATCTTGCGGCTGTTGTGCGTAACGGCATAGGCACCGATGTGCTGGGTAATACCGCCAGCTTCACCACTGGCAACGTTGGCGCTGCGGATGGCATCAAGGAGCGAGGTCTTACCGTGGTCAACGTGACCCATGACGGTGACAACCGGAGCGCGGCGAACGAGTACGCCGTTGTCTTCGGCCATTTCGATATCCCAGGTGGACTCTTCTTCGAAGCTCATCTGGGTAGCGGTGGCACCAAAATTGGCAGCCAGCTCTTCGGCCATTTTGACGTCGAGCGGCTGATTGATGGTGGCAAAGATTTTCTTCTCTACCAGCTTCTTGATTACGAGATTGGTGCGGATGCCAAGCTTTTCGGAAAGTTCCTTGACGGTGATGCCTTCGGAAATCGTGATTTCCTTGTTGGCCGCCATGGACACTTCTTCTTCACGCTTACGCTGGGCAAAGAGGAGTTTACCCTCCTGCTCGAGTTCTTTCTCGCGCCGGATCTGTTCTTTGGACTTGGTCGGCTTGACCGCGTGACGACGACCGGGCTCGGTCGACGGCAGAACGGAAGCTTCAGGACGCAGCGGCGTGGGCGATGTAGGATGCTTGCCCGTGCGCAGAGGGGGGCGGCCCGCATTGTAGCCACCGCCTGGGGTATAGCCTCCACCACCACCGCCATAGCCACCGGGGCCACGGGGTGCGGCGGCTCCGGGCATGGCCCGGGGCGGCTGGGGACGGCCAGGCATGGCAGGACCCGGGGGACGCAAAGGGGCGCCTGGACGAGTGCCAACTGCTGGCTGCTGCTGACGAGCTTGAGATTGAGCGATCCGTTCGGCGAGCTTTGGATCGGGCGGCACGATAGGCCGGCTGGTTTGCGGCTTGGGCGGACCAAAGCTTTGGCCACTACCCTGCAAGGGCGGGCGGCTCTGCTGTGGAGGCCGGGGCATGGAAGGCGCCCCAGGGGTTACCCCGGCGCGGTTGCCTGCCAGAGGCTGATTGGCCTGAGGGCGGGGCATAGGCATGCCAGGCGCACCAACAGTGGCTGCAGGAGGAGCTGAGGGCGCACCAGGCGCCGCAGTGCTGCGCTGCGCAGGAATCACCTGGCCAGGCCGGGGTGCAAGCGGAATGTTCTGTGGAGGACGAGGTGCCTGAGGTGCAGCAGGGGCCGTCCGAAGCGGGGTGCCGGGAGCAATCTGCGCAGCAGGCATGGGAGAAGGCACGACAGTGCCAGGACGCGGAGCTGGCGGACGTGGAGCCGCTGGCACAGCCGGGCCAGGAGCGACCTGCATCGACGGCACTTGCTTCATGGGCGAAGAAGGCGCCGGAGCAGCCGGGCCGGGCACTGGAGGAGCCGGAGCGGGAGCAGGAATTGCTGGCGCAGGCGCCACTGGCGCGATTGTTGGAGTTGCCGCAAGCACAGGCGGCGCAACCGGGGTTGGAGTAGCCAGGACGGGCCGGATCGGCATTGAAGGTGCACCCTTGTTGCCAGCACTGGCAGCCAACGGCGGCATGAGCGGCGAACGAAGCGGGGGTGCCAGGGGCTGCGGCTTTTGAGGCTCGACAGGAGCGACTGGAGCATGAGCCACTGGGGCCGAGCTGGCTGGAGCCGGAGTCTCGGCTGCAGGTGCGGGAGCAGGCTTGGGCGGTGCTTCCTTGATTGCAGGTTTGGCAGTTTCCGGGGCGACGGTTGCCGGGGCCGCTGCAATCGGGGCAGTTTCAAGCAGACTCATCTGCTGGGCCGGTTCGGCATGATCACCGTGATCACTCGAATGGTCGTCATGACCAACAGGTTCATCTTCCTGTTGGGACTTGCCCCCTCGATTTTTCTTTGGACCTTGGGCCGCGGCTTCGGCAAGCAACTTCTGCTTGACGACAACGGCCACATCCGCTTCGATGGAACTCGAATGCGTCTTTATTTCCGAAACTCCCAAATCAGGCAGCAGGTCCAGAATTGCCTTCGGCTTGACTTCAAGCTCCCTGGCCAGCTCGTTAATGCGAATCATATGGTGACGCTAGGTCGAATCCCTCTCAACGGTACTGTTCTTCTTAATCCATGGCTTGGCGCTTTCAATCAAAATGATTGCGTTCAGCCGTAATACGGTTGCCAGTCGTGCGCACGGTCGAAGATTCCAAGAGTTGAAGCAGAACCTTCTTATCGTAACAAATCCCTAGGGCTTATCCGAATCGGTGGATTCAGGATTGGCTTCAGGGCTGACTTCTTCGGCGGTTTCGGCTGGAGCATCAGGCTCAGCCGCTGTCATAACTACTTCAGGTTCTGCGCTTGCCGTCTCATCGGATTCGGCCGGCGCAGCGAGGTCAGAGGCCTCGGGCTCCACTTCGGCAGCATCAGCTGCCTCGGGCTCCCCAGACGTGGCAGCTTCAGATGAAGCTGCTTCAAACTGGGAGTAGAAGCCGTTGATTGCATTGTAAAGCGATTGGATAGACTCTTCGCCAACGCCAGGCAATTGCTCGAGTTCCTCGGGGGTGAGGGAACCGAGTTGCTCAACAGTCGCAACGTCAGCGCCTACCAGCGAGTCAATCAGCGCCTCAGGCAGCCCGTAGTCGGCCAGCACAGAAATTGGCGTACCGGAAGGGAGGATTTCGGACATGTTTGTCTCGACTTCCTGCCGCTTCTCTTCTTCGCTCTTGATGTCGATCTTCCAGCCAAGGAGCCGGGCGGCGAGGCGCACGTTCTGGCCGCGCTTGCCGATTGCCAGCGACAACTGGGTGTCATCGACGATGACTTCCATGTGTTTCTCTTCGGAATTCAGGATGGTGACACGGGCAATCTTTGCCGGGCTCAGAGCATGAGTGGCAAACTCGACCGGGTTCTCACTGAACTGGATGATGTCGATCTTCTCGCCGCGCAATTCGCGGATGATGCTCTGAACGCGCATACCCTTCATGCCGACGCAAGCGCCAACACTGTCAACATCGCGGTCACGGCTGGAAACAGCAATCTTGGTACGCTCGCCGGCTTCGCGGGCACAGCTCTTGATCACAACGGTGTTGTCGTAAATTTCGGGAACTTCCTGCTCAAACAGACGCATCACGAGTTCGCCGGCGGCGCGCGACACAACAACGCCTGCATTCTTGCCTGTCTTTTCGACAGCCTTGATTACGACGCGAACACGATCTCCGATTGAGAAGCTCTCGAGCTTGGATTGTTCTTTGGCCGGCAGACGCGCTTCGGTCTTGCCGAGGTCAACAACCAGATCCCGGGTCTCGATACGTTTGATCACGCAATTGACGAGTTCGCCGACGCGGCCGGCAAATTCTCCGTAAACGTTTTCGCGCTCGGCTTCGCGCACCTTCTGCAAAATTACCTGCTTGGCGATCTGGGCAGAAATGCGGCCGAGGGCGTCCATCGGTAATTCCTGGCGAACTTCGTCGCCAATCGCGCCGGGAAGCTTATTCTTCTTGGCCTCGTCCACAGTCCACTCGTTGGTCGGGTCGACAACAGTCTCGACAATTTTGCGCAAAGCAAAAACCTGGATCCCCTTTTTGGGGTCCACTTCGGCGACCATTTCGCCTAAGTTTTTGAACTGCTTGCGCGCAGCAAGAATGATGGCGTCTTTGACGGCGTCAAAAATGATCGTCGCCTCGATGCCCTTCTCTTTTGCCAGCATTTCAATGGATTGATAGATCGTGCCCAATGTGATTCACCTCAGTCAAATATCCCGGCTACCACTCGTACTTCAAATTGGCCTTCTGGATTCCTTCGAAGGCAACGACTAGCGTCTTGCCCTGCTCCAGTTCCAGCGTGACCTTTTCACCATCAAACGCCGCCAGCTTTCCCGTGAAACGGCGGCTCTTTTCAATGGCTTCCTTCAGCTCAATCTTGACTTTACTGCCAAGAAATCGCTCATAATCCTTCGGCTTGATCAAGGCCCGCTCGACACCAGGACTGCTCACCTCAAGGGTATAAGCACCCCCGGGGATCAGGTCGCCCGCGTCGATAACTTCGCTAACAAGTCGCGATACTTTTTCACAGTCGTCGTGTGTCACGCCTGCGGGCTTGTCGAGGAATATACGAAAAACCCGGTGAATGCCGCCGCCCAGCAACTGGGCGTCGACTAACTCCAGGCCTTCTGATTCGACGATTCGCTCGACGATTTCACGAACTTGTTCCAAAGTTGTTGATTTCATTAGAATCAAAGCCTACAGAGAGACCAATAAAAAAGTGGGCTTGCGCCCACTCAATAGGTAAAAGAACTCTCAACCACAGTATACACCTACCGGCGCATTTTGAAAAACTCTACGAGAATCTCTGTGCATTCCGGACCCAAAATTCCCTCACTTATCTCTACGGAATGGTTCAGTAAGCCTGAGTCGGCGATCTGGAACTTACTGCGAACGCCGCCAAAGCGTAAGTCTCTAGCCCCGAAAACAAGCCGGGCGATACGCGAATTTACTAGTGCCCCGGCGCACATCGGGCAGGGCTCGAGAGTGCAATAGAGGGTGGTGCCCTCAAGGCGATAGGTGCCCAATTTTGCTGCTGCAGCGCGCAAAGCGATGATTTCAGCGTGGGCGGTGGGGTCGTTTAGCTCAATGGGTGCATTTGAGCCTTCGGCGAGGAGTTCTCCACTGGAATCAACAATCACGGCGCCGACTGGAACTTCACCCCTCAATTCACCGGCTTTGGCCAGATTGAGGGCATGACGCATCCAGAACTCGTCGCGAGGGGTCAAAGAAGATCGCCCGCGAGGGGTTGCCTCTGGGTGAAGGCTTCGCCGTAGCGGACGCCGATTAGATCTCCGAAGCGCCGGGCTTCGCGTTCGACTCGGGCCAGCACCTCGGCCGGATCGGCAAACAGTGTAGTGT
Source organism: Acidobacteriota bacterium (assembly GCA_026394095.1). GTDB lineage: Bacteria > Acidobacteriota > Terriglobia > Bryobacterales > Bryobacteraceae > Bryobacter. Next base: position 23,379 of record JAPKYY010000176.1, read on the forward strand.
AGGTGGCAAGCGCAGCCATTTTCTTTTCAAAGCAGGACGTCACATCAACGACAAAGGACGGCAGCACGGCAGCACTACCGCTGGCAAAGACAACGCGGCCGGTGGAATGAGCCATCAGGTAGTTATCAAGACCGCTCAGCCCGGCAAGGTAGGCGGCGTTCTCAACCAGGAGGCTCGCCGCGAGCGAGTCTGGATGCCGGTCTTCGGGGTGCATGGCAACAACAACCTGGGGACGCAGGCGTTTGAATTCCCCCGTCACAGTCATTCGCGACATGATGGTGTCTTCAAGGCGACCGTCAGGGAAACGCATGGTGCCGCGCCAGGTGACTCCGAGAATTTCTGCGGCGCGATCGGCTTCGTCGAGAATCGTATTGCCACGGGCAAGCGTGCCGGCTTCACCGGCCGTGAGATCGAGGATCGCCACACGTTTGCCGGCAGCACTGAGCTTGGCAATGGTGGCCCCGCAGAGCAGCTCTGCTTCTCCCGGGTGGGGCAACATGAAGGCCACGTCAACCTCTGGCAAATTGTCCAGATAGTGACTGGCAAGTCGGGTCATTTCCATCGAAACTCCTGTCGTACGCGTCCACTCGGCCGGGTTGGCAGAATGCGGATGAGGGCCATTCCGGCCACAAATCCACCGATGTGGGCAAACCATGCGGTGCCGCCCTTGTCGCCACCGGCCATTGCTAGATGACCGAAACCACTAAAAAGCTGCACAACAAACCAGTATCCGATCATGAGCATGGCCGGGACATCGATCGTGGTCGCAAAAATGAGAAAGAAAAATAGAGTATGGATCCGCGAACGCGGAAAGCGCACCAGATAGGCACCCATGACTCCAGAGATGGCGCCACTAGCCCCGATTGCCGGCACCGCAGAGGTGGAATTGAATGCGACATGAAGCAGGCCTCCGGCAAGGCCACAGAGCAGGTAGAAAATCAGATAGTTTGCGTGCCCGAGGATATCTTCGATGTTGTCGCCAAAAATCCAGAGAAACCAGACATTGCCGATAACGTGCATCCAGCCGCCATGCAAAAACATGGAGGTGAGAAGATCTACGAACCGGAAGTCGCGCGGGACAGTACCCCACTCGGCCAAAAAGTGATTGAGTGAGAAATCGTCGAGAGAGAGCTCGTAGAAAAAAGCAACCAGATTGACGAGGATCAGGCCCACCGTGACGAACGGTGTGCTGGCGCTTTGTTCTGAATCCCGAAGCGGGAACACTCGGCTAGATTCTCCTTCGAACTTCTTCCATCACACGACGTTCTGCGCGCGACATCAAGGCCTCGGCCTTATCGCGAGTTGAAATGCCACCGCGGGCACCAATGGCGGTGCAGTTCAGAGCAGCCATGGCGTTTGAGAAATCGAGGATCTGCTGAATGTGCCAACCCGCCAGGACGCCGTAGCAAAAGCCGCCGTGGAAGACATCGCCCGCACCGGTGGTGTCAACGCAGTTGACGACAAAGGCCTGGCTGTAGTGGAACTTGCCATCGATGCGTGCCAGGGCTCCGTGTGCGCCCAGAGTCATCGCAGCACAGTGGATCTTGTATTCGTCCTGGATCAGCTGAAGAGCCTTGA
>JAPKYY010000618.1 GCA_026394095.1 Acidobacteriota bacterium
GCGTAGGGGCCGTCCTGATCGGAGAAATAGGCGATGCTTTGGCCATCGGGGGACCATTCGGGGGAGCGCTCCATCACGCCGGGTGAGTTGGTGAGGTTGCGGGTGTCGCCCTTGGCAACGGGGACGGTGAGGATTTCGCCGTGGGCTTCGACGACGGCGCGGACGCCGGTGGCGGAGATGCCAATGTTGCGGATTTCGTTTGCGACATCGCTGAAGCGGGGACGGACTTCGGGCATGTCGCCAGCGATGTCGATTTTGACGATGCTGTCTTTGCCGGTTTTGACGTCGTAGATGTGGATGTCGCCGAATTGGTCGTAGACGATGCCGCCGGGGCCGGCCTTGGCTGAGTTGATGTCGTAGCCAGTGTTCTTGACCAGATCGGTTACGGCCTTGGATGCTGGGTCGTAGCGGTAGAGGCTGGCTTTGCCGGTGCGGTCTGAGAGGAAGTAGACTTTGTCGCCCAGCCACATGGGGTCGAAATCCTGGGAGTCTGTGCGGGGGATTTTGATGGTGTCGAGGGTGGACATGTTGGCGAGCCAGATGTAGCTGGCACGGCCGCCGCGGTAGCGCTTCCAGGCGATGTAGTTGGAGAAGCCGCCACCGACGCCGAGGGGGGCGTAGGCGAAGGTTTTGCCGTCGGGTGAGTAGGCGCCGGAGTAGCCCATCGGCAAGGGCATAGCTTCGGGGAGACCGCCGTCAGAGGAGACGGTGAAGAGCTTGGTGTAGCGGGAGAAAGAATCGCGGCCGGAGCGGAAGATGATTCGTTTGCCGTCGGGAGTCCAGCCGATGGCACTGTCGGGGTCCGGGTGGTAGGTGATGCGTTTGGGGGTGCCGCCAGTGACGGGAACGGTGAAGACATCGACGTTGCCGTCATATTCGCCGGTGAAGGCAACGGTTTGGCCGTCGGGGGAGAAGGCGGGTTCGGATTCGGTGCCGACGCCGTTGGTGATGCGTATGGCGGTGCCGCCGGTGCGGGCGACGGTCCAGAGGTCACCAGCGTAGGAGAAGGCGATGTGAGTCTGGCTGAGGGTGGGGCGCTGGAGGAGTTGACGGCCTTCGGCGGAGAGGAGGAAGGAAGCTGTCAGAAGAGCGAGGAAGAACTTCATGGAGGATAGCGTAGCAATGTTTAGAGGCCGCCTGTGGAATTCTGCAGGCGGCCTCTGCTGATTGCTAGTAGGTGACGCGGACCCCGATCTGGATGTAGCGCGGGAAGTTGGCTTGCTGGGTGATGCGGCCGAAGTTTACGTTGCCGAAGGCGGTGTTTGGCCCGTTAAACTGCGGAGTGTTGAAGGCGTTGGTGGCCTCGGCGCGGAACTGGCCTTTGAAGCGCTCCATCACTGTGAAGGTCTTGTTTAGAGACATGTCCCAGTTGATGGTGCCGGGGCTGCGGTAGGCAATCGTTCTACTGCGGGGCTGTGGTGAAAGCACCCGGGTTCAGGTAGTTGTCGAGACGATCCTGGAGACGGCCTGTGGTTTCGGGGGCAAAGCCTGCTGCGTTGGGACGCATGAGGCCGTTGCCGAAGACCGAGTTGAAGTTCTGGTTCTGGAAGACCGAAAGCGGGAAGCCGGTCTGGAACATGTAGACCGAATTGATCTGCCAGCCTCCTACTAACTGGTTGAGGAGAGCCCCCTGGGAGAGGAAGGCCTTGTTCTTACCGAAGGGGAGATCGTAGGTGATGCTGCCCTTGACGGCGTGCGGAGTGTGGCTCGTGCTCAGGCCGTACTCTGAACCGAGGTCGTAGCTGTTCTGCGGGCTGCCCGGGATGGTGGTGAAGAAGTTGCTGGAACCGAAGCTGGCGTCCTTGTTACGGGACCAGGTCCAGGAAGAAAGGAAGCTGAGGCCGGAGGCGAAACGCTTCTGCGCCTTGATGACCATCGAATCGTAGAGGGCGTCGTTGGAGTTGTTGAAGCTCATGTTGACGGCAGAG
>JAPKYY010000897.1 GCA_026394095.1 Acidobacteriota bacterium
TGAGAAAGCCCGCCTGTATCTTCAAGCGGCATCGAAAGCACTTTGCCATTTCTGAAACCAATCACCTGAGCTCGAATGCGCCTCCCCCCCGGCAACCGTACCTCACAGAAATCGCCAATCGCTGCAGCAGGGCCATCACTCTCAAGCAGCATTCCGGCAACATCGGTCACTCGGCCACGCATCTGAAAGAAACTGCCTTGCGCCAGATAGTCCTCATACTTTTGGATATTCAATCCGCTCATGCCCGCCTCCCAAGCAAGTCGATAAATCCGCGTTCGACTTCATCCAGCTGCGCCTGAATCGAGGCATCGAGTACTCCGCTAGTGCTCTCAAGCAAAAGCGCGCCGCGTTCCAGCGCGTTGTCAGACAGGATTTCAACGCGCGGGGGCAGTTGTAGCCGTTCGAGGTGTGGGAGCAATGCCTGATGGTCCTTTGGGTTGAGAAGAATTCGATTCAGTTCGCGCAGTTCCGAGCGCTGCGTAGCGGCATGAATCAATCCGAAGAGAGCTTCGGTGTCGACCTGGATCTCCCGGTAGAGAATGCGCCGGGCAATCGCGACCGCAAGACGGACGAGTTGATCTTCACTGTCGGCCAAATATCGTTGCTTAACGGTCGCGATGTCCTCGATCGACTTTGCCATTCGCTTCAACCAGGGCTCCACCTCGGTCTGAAGCAAATTCTGCGCTCTCGTCTCACATTCAGTTCGGGTTCTTTGGATCACTTCCTCAAGTTCACGACGGTGGCGAGCTTGTAAGTCAGAGATTGTGGCCTCGATATCCTGTCGTGGCTCAGGTGCCTGCTTTTGCTGCGCCGGTGGCGGAACGAAGCGGACTTGCCCGGGCTGTAGTACTTCCTCAACCATCCACGGCACCATACCAACCTGCGAGGCTTCATCGGCTTCGAAAATCCGCGACATGCTCCCGGCTGGTGCCGGAGTGCGTTCTGTCGATTGGACTTCACTAGTTGACATACTGTTCGCCGACGGTGCCCTTGAGGTTGATTACGCCTTCGTTCTCAAGCTGGCGCAAGACAGTGATGATCTGTTGCTGCGAAGCTTCGACTTCGCGGATCTTGATCGGCCCCAGTGCGTCCATATCTTCGCGCAGCATCTCGGCACCGCGTTGCGACATTGCACTCAGGAAGTGATCCCGAAGCTTGTCGGTTGTGCCCTTCAACGCAACGGTCAGTAGCTTGCGATCGATGCGGGATAGAAGTTCCTTGATGCCGATTTCGTCGATCATCAACATGTCTTCGAAGACAAACATCAACTGCCGGATATTCTGGGTCAGTTGCGGGTTGATCATCTCGAGGGATTCGAGCAGTTCCTTGCTCGTGCCTGAATCGAGACGGTTGAACATTTCGGCAACCGCCGCCACGCCACCTGTTGACTCGCGGCTGAAGTCGCCGATTTCCTTCAGCTTGAGGCCAATGATATTGGCGATCTTGCCAATGATATCGGGAGAAATCTGCTCGAGGCTGGCCATGCGGTGTGCCACATCAGCACGGATTTCCATTGGCAATGCGTGCAGCAGGCCGCCAGCTTGTGTCGGATTGAGGTGCGAGAGAATGAGGGCTACCGTCTGCGGGTGTTCCTGATGAATAAACTTGGCGAGCTGCGTCGGATCGGCCTTCTGCAGAGCATCGAAGCTGAGGTTCTCGCCACCCAATTGCTTGAGTAGGCGGTCCAGAATGCGCCTTGCTTCTTCTGGGCCAAAGGCCTCAATAAGAACTTTCCTCGCGTAGTCAACGCCACCCTTAAGCACATACTGGTGAGCAATCGACATCTGATAAAACTCTTCAAGCACTCCCTCGGCAGCTTCGGCTGTAACCGAACTTGACCGGGCCAGTTCCTGGCCTATTCGCTGGACTTCGTTTTCGTCCATCTGCTTCAGAACTTCGGCGGTAATCTCATGGCCGAGAATGATCAGCAGAATGGCGCATTTCTTGGCTCCCGGAAGATTGACTCGAAACGACGGTTCTTCAGGGATGATGTCCGAAATCTTCGGTGCCGGTTTGTCTGGAAGTTGAGCTTCAGCCATTAGCGTTCCTTTTCTCTGTCACCATGTAGCCAGCTGCGAAGGATTTGGGCGATCATGAGCGGATCCTTCCGGGCCTCATCGGTAATGTGTTGCTGAAGGATCTTGCCCTTCTGCGTCGTAACTTCTGGCATCTTGAGCCGCGCCAACTCGTTCTGTTCGAGTCTCTTCTGCTTATTCTGCTGCTCGGCCAGGCGCTCTTCAAAGCTACGCCCGTCGTCTTCCTGGAGCGATTCAATCGCTTCGGGACTGATACTTCCGGTCTCCACGGCTGCCGCAACCGCTGCAGCCTGTGCGGCCACCTTGCTCTTCTTGCGCTTGTTCAGGAACCAGAACACGGCCAGACCAAGAATCAGCAACAACACTCCGACGCCGATAACGGCTGCAAGCAGCGCTGCAGGGTCCTTAAGCGGTGCCGGTAGGATCTTCAACAGAAAGTCAGGAATTACGAAGAGAGGCTTTGGCGGTGCTGGCGGCAGAGGTGCGGCAGGTGCCTGCACTCGCAAGGTGGCATCAAACGGCAGCGTCTCGATAATCACGACATCACCACGATCGGCAACAAGCCCAATCGAGGCAGAAACCACCTCTTTGATGGCCTTGATCTTCTCGGGAGACGGTACATCAAAGACACGCTTGGCCTTGGGGCCAACACCTTCCCAACGCATCTCCTGGTCCAGCAGCACAGAAAGCGAAACGCGCTTGATCTGCCCTTGAGGGATCTTGGTGCGGCGAATGGATCGGCTGGCCTGATAATTCGTGCTCTCGGTCTTGCGCTGTGTGCCTGTCTGGGCAGACGCAGGACGAGAGGTCGGCCGCGGGAGATTGGTTGGAGTACCAGGAACACCGCTAGCCAAAGGAATCCCGCTGCTGTCTTCAGTTTTCTGTTCAGAGGTGACCACAGCTTTTTCGGGGTCATAAACTTCTTCACTGGCTTCAGCGCTGGTCATGTCGCAATCGACGGTCACCCCAGCCCGGTAACGCTCTTCTCCAAGCAGCGGAGTGAGTGTTGCGTTCACCTTGGCCAACATGTCCTTTTCAAGCTTCTGGCGATACTCGAGAAGGATTTCCGGGAATTCCTCTTCAGGCGTATGCGACTTGCGAGGACGGCTCAACAGGCTTCCGTTGTGATCGATCAGCGAAACATCCTCGGGGGCTAAGCCCTCCACCGCACTCGACAGCAGGAAAACAACAGCCTGCACGGAAGCGGGCGACAGGCGTGCCCCGGTCTTGAGCTTCAAGACAACGCTAGCCTTGGCCGGCTTGCGGTTGTCCTGAAAGATACTCTGCTTGGCGAAGGTGAGGTGCACTCGGGCATGCTCCACTTCACGCAAGCTCGAAACCGTGCGCTCCAGCTCCCCTTCAAGAGCCCGCTGGTAGTTCACCTGTTCAGCAAATTCGGTGAGGGCAAAGTTCGTTTTGTCG
>JAPKYY010000383.1 GCA_026394095.1 Acidobacteriota bacterium
TCCTGTCTCGGCAGGCTCAACAACTCAGCGTAAGAAAACTCCCGCACCAGACGATCATCAACGCTAATCTTAAGCCGCCAGGTCTTCGGGTCCACCACCGGATCCACCGTGTTCTTGCTCATTACATAGAACTCACGCACGCTCGTAACTGGCTTCCGCACCAGCCCCTTGCCCCATTCCACACGCTCCGCCGGTACAGTCCAGCGAAACAACGGAACCGGCTCAATCGCCTTCGAAGCCATGCGCTCATTCCGCCACCAGGCCTCAACGGCTACCAGAACCGTCCCTGACGACATCGCGACAGACGTTAGAAACTCCCGCCGGGCACTCATCTCCTCAACCGGTTTCCAAAGCAACACAGCCACACCCGGAATCAGAAAGCTCAGCACCCCCGCCACATTCGAATAATCGAGAGCCCAACACAAGCCTCCGATAAACAAGACGGCCAGCCATGACGAACCGAGCAACAATGGCAACCACATCACAAATCCCAAAGTCGCAAGGCCACCCGTGGCAGCAAACGGCTTCGCCCAGGTCCCCATAACCTCAAGCAACGGCACTGCCCACGCAGAAGGCGTCCGCGCCATGATCCATTCGGCAATAACATCGGTCAACACCGCAAAGCCCATCGCATAACTCAGAGCAAAATGGACAACTAATCCTGCAAGAGTTGCCAGCGAAGACTTCGTAATGTCTTGTTTCCACTTCATCGCGCCCACCATGCAGACGCAATTGCTCTGCCAGTAATCCAATACTTCTCTGCGGAAGACACCACTGCCCGCTTCTCAAAAACGTCGTAATCGGATCGCTCAATCTCGCGCAAAATCGCCGAGTAAACCTTGGCTGCAATCTCCACAGCAAAGCGGCCCTCTGGCTTCAGCATCTGCACTCCCGGCATCGCACTCGCATAGTAGCCACGGGCCCGCTCCGCCTCAAACTGCATCAGATCCCGAAAGGCCTTCGTGCGCTTCTTCGCCACAAGATCTTCCTCGCTCACCCCGAATCGATCCATATCTTCACGAGGAAAGTAGATCCGCCCCAACTCCAAATCCGTCCCCACATCTCTAAGGATGTTCGTCAACTGCATTGCGATCCCCAACTCCACCGCATACTGCTTCCCACGCCCCTCCAGCTCCGGCTTCGTGAATCCGATCACGTGGCACATCATTAGCCCCACACAACTGGCAACCCGGTAACAGAAGAGCCGCAAGTCCTCATAGCTTGCATAGCGCTGTTGTTCGAGATCCATTCGGCAACCTTCGATCAACTCAAGTGGATACTCCGAAGGGATCGAGCACTCTCTCACTACATGCAAAAACAAACGCAAGATAGGATGCGAAACATTGCCCCCCTGCAAGCCGAATCGCAATTCCGCTTCCCACTGGTTCAGCCCGGATTCACCCACCTCACGCGTCGGTGCTTCGTCTACAAGGTCATCGGTAGTCCGGCAAAACCAGTACACAGCGTAAGCATTCCGAGCCAACGGTTTCGGAAAGAATCGCGTCGCAAAGTAAAAACTCTTCGACCCAGCCTCGGTAGCCTTTTGAGCTTCGAGAAACAAGTCGTCAATACTCTTCAACGCAGGGGCAGGCGCTGACACACCAGGTCCTCAACAATTTTGGCCGAACACAAAACCCCAGGCATTCCCGCTCCCGGATGAGTTCCCGCTCCTGCAAAGTAAAGGTTCTGCACGTCTTCACTTTCATTATGCGGGCGAAACCACGCACTTTGGGTGAAGATCGGTTCAAAGCTGAAGGCTGCCCCGGCGTGGCTTCGTAGAGTTGTCTCAAAATCAAGCGGAGTGAAGTAGCGCTCGGTTGCGAGATTCTCGTTGAGGCCCGGCATGTAGTTGGCATCGAGCCAATTCATCACCCGGTCTCGAAACGGCTTGGCTTCCTTGTTCCAGTCAATCCCGCTCAATTGATTCGGCACTGGAATCAGCACATAGAAACAATCGCAACCCTCAGGCGCCATCGACGGGTCGGTCGCCGAAGGCCGATGCAGATACATCGAAAAATATTCGGGCAACTTCTTTCGGTCAAAGATATCTGCCAGCAGCTCTTTGTATCGTTCGCAAAGCAGGATCGTATGATGCGCAAGATTGTCGTATTTCTTCTTTGTGCCAAAGTAAATCACGAAGAGCGACATCGAATACTTCATGCCGGCCAGCTTGCGATCCGTCCAGCGTCTGCGATCCTTGGGAGCCAGCATCTTGCTGTAAGTCGTCGCCACATCGGCATTGGACACAACAATATCGGCATCAATCTTTTCGCCCGCTTCGGTCTCCACACCCTTAACCTTGCCGCCCTCGACAAGAATCCGCTTTACTGCCGTATTGAGCCGTGTCTTCCCGCCCAGCTCCCCAAAGAGCTTACCCAAGCCACTCACCACCGCACCGGTCCCACCCATCGCGTAATGCACGCCCCACTCCCGCTCCAGGTGATGAATCAGCGCATAGATCGAAGTAGTGCTGAACGGATTTCCCCCCACCAGCAGGGGATGAAAGCTGAAAACCCGACGCAGACGGTCATCCTTCACATAACGGGAAGCAAACTGATAAACCGT
>JAPKYY010000181.1 GCA_026394095.1 Acidobacteriota bacterium
CCGGCTGGCGCATCGGCTTCCTGCTTGGCCCCAAATTTGTGATCGACGCCTGCGGCAAGCTGCTCACACACTCCACTTCCAACCCGAATTCGATTGCGCAGAAGGCAGCCGTGGAAGCTGTCTCCGGCCCTCAGGATTCAATCACAACGATGATGACCGAGTTTCTGAAGCGTCGCGACTACACCCTGGCCCGCTTGCGCGCCATCCCGGGTATTACAGCGCAGACCCCGCAGGGTGCCTTCTACGCCTACCCCAACATCAGCGGCGTCCTGGGCAAGGGCGGCATCAAGACCCCGATGGAATTCGCCTCGCGGCTTCTGGCTGAGTCTCTGGTTACTGTGGTGCCCGGTGAAGCCTTTGGTTCGCAAGAACACTTCCGGCTTTCTTACGCTACTTCCATGGAAGAACTGAAGAAGGGCCTCGACCGCATCGAGGAATTCGTCAAGAAGCTCTCATGACCATCGGTCCTGGCGCACGTCGTCTAAAAACAACTCGCCACGAAAAGATCTGGGGGACAACGAACTTGTCCCCCATTTTTGCCCCTGCCGATTCCAAGATTGGTGAAGTGTGGTTTGAGGACGAAGAACGGCTGCCGCTGCTTTTCAAGTTTCTCTTTACTTCAGAGCGGCTCTCGATTCAGGTGCATCCGGAAGATGCCTATGCAGCGGCGCATCATCAGTCGCTCGGCAAGACCGAGATGTGGCATATTTTGCGCGCTGATGAAGGTGGCGACGTGGGTCTCGGCTTCAAGCGGCTCTTCAGTGCCGAAGAGGTGGCCGCAGGTGCGCGCAGTGGCGCGATTGAAGACATGCTCAACTGGCGAAAAGTGAAGGCTGGTGAGAATTACTTTGTCCCCGCAGGTGAAGTACATGCCATCGGTGCTGGTGTTGCGATCTGCGAGATCCAGCAAAACTCCGATATTACCTACCGGCTATACGATTACGGGCGCGGCCGCGAACTGCATCTTGAAGATGGCATGGCAGTAAGCCATACCGGCCCTTTTGAAGGGGCCAGGGTAGGTGTTGTCGAGTGCAAGTACTTCCGCACAGAACGAATGCGCCTCGATGCAGCACTGTCGCTCAGCGGGCCACGTGCTGTGGTGATGATCCTCGAGGGTAAAGGCAAGATTGCCGGTGAGCCTTATGAGAAGGGCGAAGGCTGGCGGCTCTTGCGCAACCTGACGATCGAGCCTTCAAAAGTTACCACTCTGCTCTACGTTACCTGGCCGGAATGAAAGTGATCTACACCGCCGCTCATGCCGGTGCGGCGCTGAATGTGCCGATTGGTGGCGGTGGTGCGATTGCCCGTATGTTGAGCGAGGAATGGGCGCAAACGCAGCCATTTGAGCTTGAGGTTTTTCGCCCCGCCGAGCCGGCTGAAGATATCGTTCGCTACACGCAGAGCCAGTACACCAGCTTTTGTTATCGCTTCAGGCGGTACGCTACAAATCGAATCCTGAGAGAAGATCCAGCGCAGTGTGTCGTGCTAGCCAATGACATCAGCGAAGGCCCAGACTTTGAAGTTCTGGCCCGGCATGGTTATCGCGTCTTCACCATCTGGCATGTGGACGTGCTGGCCTTCGTGATGCGTATGTACGGGCGTGGCTGGATCAAGCCCGAGACGGCTGCCCGCTGGATGCGCCCCTTTGAGCCATGGCTGCCCGGCCCTTTGAAACTTGTCTTTGACAACCAGCACAAGTGCGTTCGATACAGCACTGGCCATTTTGTGATGACCGACTCGATGAAGCAGACCATCCTCGCCTGCTACCCGGAAACCAACCCTGCCAAGATCCACGTCACTCCCTGGGGTGCTTCTCCCGTGCAGGGTGTTGGTGTGCGTGGGCAGCCCGGCATCCTCACGCTGAGCCGCATATCACCTGAGAAGGGCCAACACCGGTTGCTTGAGGCACTCCGGGGCTACAAGGGCAAGGCAAGAGTTGTGATTGCCGGCGAAGCTGCCTTCATGGGCGGAGAAGCCTACCTGTCAAAGCTGAAGCGGATCGCAAGCGGCTTGCCAAATGTGGACGTCAGTTTTCCCGGCCACCTGAGCGGGCAGGCAAAGCTGGACGCATTCGCCAGTGCTGACCTCTACGTCTTTCCGTCCCTGTCTGAAAGCTACGGGCTGACATTGCTGGAAGCCCTCTCACACGGAGTGCCGGTGATCGCCTGGGATCACGACGGTGCCAAAGCAATTGTTCAGCCTGAGTTTGGAGTTCTGGTAAGCAATGAGAAGCAACTGCTTGCAGCAATTGAGGCACTCATGGCAGACCCGGAACGCCGTAAGCGCATGGGAGAAGCAGGCAGGGCTTACTCGGCGCAGCGCCCGTTTTCCAAAGCCGCCGCGCAGCTTGCTAACGTCCTGCTTTCAACTGCCACTCTTCGTTAAAGAAGTCCGCCCAGAGGATCTTGCCAGGGCGTACGGGGCCGGGTGCTTCGTCCAGCCCGACAAGAGCGGCGTCTGGCAGACGGGGCGTCTGCAGCGAGTTCGTGCCGTTGGAGTCTTCGCGCATTGTGTGGCCGCTGTTGAGCACGATGTAGCGCTTGGGATTCAGTGGGTTCGGGTAGACCATCACCGGCATGCACTGCGACGCATCACAGGCAGTCTTACCGATGGCGAGGCGCGAAGCATTCCATTCGAGCGGCAGCTTGCCCAGAATCCTGGCAATGAGACTGTTGCTCTTCGGATCACCCCAAAGCACAAGGTTCGATGAGGCGATATCAGCCTCGGTGATTTCACTGTCTTTCTTCACACGCGCATCGCCGCGGAAGAGCGAGCGCCAGGTGCGAATCGCGCGGTCACTCTCGCTCTTTACCCAGCTTCCGCCAGCCGGGTGCATGGCTTCACCCGAGGGCAGCACCATTACGAAACTCGACAAAAATGCATCATCAATCGGGCCTTGCAACCCGGGGCTTTTGCGCAGCGCATCGCTGCTGACGGCAAGCTGCCATGTGCCTTTCACTTTGGCGAAGCTGCCGCGCAGGCTTCGGTCGGTAAGAGGTTGAATTGCAGCGGCGCGTTGGCCGTCGATTCTCACCGTGGGGTTGCGATCGAGCGAGTGACGCCAGCCGCCGGCACCGAAGTCGATGCTGAAGGCAGAGACGTTGGCCGTATCGATGTGGATGTCGCCGTTGTCCTGGATCTGCGCGTTGACGCGGGCTTTTTCCCAGTGTTCGTCAAGCCCGTTTACGACAATCCAGCGCATGCGGTTATAGCGAAGTGTATAGGTAGTGAAGCGGATGCTCGATGGATAGGCATCGCGGCCTGACTTCGCGATTGCTGCGAGGCGGGCTTCGATGTCGGGTTTGGAATCGGGATGATACTTGTGTTCGGTTTTGGGGCCGATGACATGGGCAAGCGTTAGGCCTTCTTTGGAGAGATACCGGCCCATGATCTGGGCGGCCTGAATCTGTTTGTCGATTTCGCCGGAATAAGCTACCAGAGGCAGATTAAAGAAGTTAGCTGCGTATTCTGTCGCGTCATACCAACGCCAAAGTTTCTGCTCGTACCAGGGGCGGACGTCGCCCTTCTTTTCGAGGTTTTGATATTCCTTCGTTTCGGCAAAGCCCGCGCCTGGGGCCGCACCGGCAAACTGGTCAGCGTAGTGCGCCGCGATGTGCCAGGTGGAAGCCCCACCCATCGAAAAGCCCCGTACAAAGATACGATCTTCATCGATGCGGTAATGCTTCTTTGCGGCCTCAAGGCCTTCGAGCACATCTACTTCACCTGCAAACTTGGTGGCATTGCAGTATCGGCCATAGACATGCAGCATGATGGCGTCCGGGGGTGTGAATTCTCCAGGTCTGGTCATACGGTCGACGAGAAAATTCACTTCACTGCGAACATCACTGCGCCCGGCAAACCAGGTATCGAGGCGCCACGGCTTGGCATCCGTGGCGCGCCAGCCGGCTGGAATCACCAACCCGTAGGGCTGTACGCTGCCATCGATCTTTGAGACATAGCCACGCACGATCAGGCCGGTGTCTGTCGTCCAGGGGGATTGGCCGTTGGCCAACTGCCGGGCCCGCAGCAGGCCCTCGTCCAGAAGGCGTATCGCCTTGGTGCCTTCGTCAGCCTTAAAGAACTCGTTGTAGGTGAGCGCATAGCGCACCGCTTCTCGAAAGATCAACACATCGGGTAGAAGAGGATGCTTGGCGATGGGCTCAATGTTCTGATTGAGTTCTTTGAGTTTGGCCTCGAGCTTGGCCTTCACTTCTGGAGGGATGGCTACACCGGGAGGCGGCAGTTGCTTCGGAGCCTGGGCAGAGGCAATCGAGGCAGCGATGAGGAGGCAGAGAGATCTCATGGTTTTTTCTTTTCGTGTTCTTGCCGCAGGTAGAAAGGGTCATCCATGCGGGGTCCGGGGATGGGGTCGCGGGGCTCTTTAGCTCGCGCGGGGTCGAAGATTTCGGGGTTAGCCGGCTTCAGTTGAAAGGGCGTCATGTCCGGGCTTAAAGCGAAACAGTCAGACAGATCCTGAGCGGCATGATCGTAGAGGTTCAGCGAGGGAATCTGCAGGAGGCGAAAGACAGTCTTGAGTAAACCCGGGAAGCTGCTGTTTACGCGCGATACATAGTTCTGCTTGATGTATGGCCCCATTGCCATAAAGACGGTGCGGTGCGAATCGATATGGTCAACTCCACCTTGAGCATCATCTTCAGTGACGAAGATCGACATGTTTTCCCAGTACTTGGTATGGGAGAGGAAGTCGACGATGCGGCCGAGCGCGTAATCGTTGTCAGCCATGTAGCTGGCAGCAACCGGGTAGCCGTCTTCTCGTCGTGGCTTGGCACCATGATCATTTGGCAGGTGGATAAAGATCAATTGCGGCAGAGTTTCATTGCCATCGATAAAGCGCTGCTTCACATCCTTGATGAACTGATCGGCGCGGAACTGATCGGGGATGTTGGTGTTGTAGTTTGGATAGTCGCGCGCAGTATTGCGATAAAGCGCGTCGGGCATGGGGATATTGGTGAGATAGCGCGCGCCAGTGGGCTTGAGGCCTGTACCCTCATCCGCACCCGCAAGCTCAAAGCCTTCGCCATAATTGCGGAAGCTGATTTTGTTGCGTTCAAGGTGCTGCCAGAGTGCGCCACCTTCAAGTTGCTCTTCAGGATGGACGCTCGAATTGCTGCCTGGAAAAAGCAGGCGGCCGGGTGCTGTAGTAGGCAGCCGGAAGTCTTTCTGGCCCCCGTAGCTAGCCATCAGCGTGGATTCGGTAAAGGCATTGGGATAGCTTCCGACAATCCAGTGGTGACCGTCGACGCTCACTTCGCTATCGGCGTAAAAGTTATCACTGATGGCAAAGCGTTGGGCAAGGGCCATGTGATTCGGGCTGATCACCTGGCCTTTCTGACTGATCCGGGGCTTGAGGGCATTGCGTTCTGTCTGTACGATGGCAAAGCGCCCGAAGCGGGCCAGCAGCCAGGCACCACGAATGTCGCCATTGCCGGCTTTCTCAAGGTCGCCGAAGACTTCGTCGAAGGTGCGGTTCTCTTTGACGATGATGACTACGTGCTTTACGCCGGCCGGAAGCGGGCCGGGGGCGTCGGCACTCTCAATAAAGCCGTTGTTCTTGTAGACGGTTTGCGTCATGTTGGCCAGCTCAGCGTCTGACGGCAGGTCAAAGATCTGCACGGCACCGCGCCGCAGTTCAGCCTGAAAGCTGCGCTCGAAGGCTACGGTACTGGTTGCGTTAGGGCCGGTGCCAAAGCCCTTGGCTGCTACGGCATAGACCTTGTTGCCACTGAGCGTGAGGTCGGTAGGAAACCAGGCACTCGGGATGTGACCCACCACGCGGTGTGCATGAGGGTCGATGACACCGATTGCGTTGATGCCAGCCTCAGCCACCAGAAGGCGGCGTGATGGCTCGTGCCAGGCGAGGCCAATCGGAAGCACGCCGCGCAAGGATTCCAGCTTCGGAATGCGGATCGTGATGTCTTCAATCCGCTCGAGCTTGCGGGCGTCAATGACGGTGATGGAATCATTGTGGCCGTTGGCGACGAAGATGCGATCGTGTGTGGCGACAACACCACTCGGTGAGCTGCCACCAAGACTTTGTGCGCCGAAAGGCAGGCCTGTGCGGATGAATTTGATCAGTCTGGCCTGGCCGGGATTGGCTACATCAACAACTGCAAGCGAGTTCGATTCTTCGCGGTTGGGATCACCGAGTGCTGCCACCTTTACTTTGCCCTCGCCAGTTTCGCGCTCTACGCCTTCAAGGGATTCCTTCGAAGGGAAGCCGAAGGCGGGAAAAGGGATACCCGTCTCGATGGGGCGCTTGCGGTCTGCTCCGGGTAAAGATTGGTACTCGAAGATGCCGAGATTGGTGACGTAGAGATGGCGATGATCGGGTGAGAGTGCGATGGCAAAGGGCAGGCGGCCTACCTTCACGCTTTGCAGCAGGCGGCGTTTGGTAGTGTCAAAAATGGCGACACGAAAGTTCGCCTGATCAACGACGTAGAGCAGGTGGCGTTTTGCATCAAAAGCAAGATCAGCGCTATAGCTGTCGCGGAATTCGCCCTGGTTGAGTTCGAGCTTGAACTGAGTTTTGCCATTGTCGGCATCCAGGCGGCGCACGACACCCGAGTTGCCTTCCGATACAAAGAGCCCGGTATCGCCTTCAAAAGCCATACCCTGGAAGACGCTGTGGAAGCCTTCTTCTTCAG
>JAPKYY010000500.1 GCA_026394095.1 Acidobacteriota bacterium
GCCGGTTTGGAGGTGTGAGCCTGCGCTGCCGTTGTAGCCTGCTTCGATGACGAGGCTGGAGGAGATCTGACGCTGGACGGTTAGAGTCCAGAACGAATTCTCGGGAGCGCGGGTTGCTTCCTGACCCTGCCAGTAGTCGACGTTCAGACCATTGGAGAAGGCCGGGTCGAGGGAGGGGGGAAGCGCGTAGGAGGGGAGGCCCTGGTCGAGCTTGAATGTGGGCTGGACGCCCTGGGTGCTGTTGTCGAATTGATACTGGCCGATGAAGCCAGCGAAGTGGCCTGAGCCTTGAACAGCAGTGACGCGGGAGAAGGAGCGACCGTAGCCGGAGCGGATGGTTGTTTTTGAATCGAGGGTGTAGGCAAGGCCAATGCGTGGGCCGATGCCGCCATACCAACCGGGGACGAGGCTGCGGGTGTTCTCGCGACCCTGACCGAAGCCCGCAAACCACAGGGCGCCGGGGCGACCGTTAGCTCCGGGATTGGGGCGTGTGGGGTTGAAGTCTGAGTATTCGTCTTTGAGGTTGGTGGGCGGCATGGTGACGTCATAACGGATGCCGTAGTTGATGGTGAGCTTCTTGCTGATGCGGAAATCGTCCTGGGCGTAGAAGCCGTAATAAGGGAAGCGTTGGGTTACGTTGCGGATTGTCTCTGTGCGGCCGAGGAAGGCGTCGCCGAGGAGGAAGGAGGCGAAGGAACTGCCGCCGCTGGCGGGGAAGGCTGTGGCGCCTGGGACGGAAGTGCTGAGGAAGCTGAAGTCAGCACGACCGGCGATGTCCTGTTGGCCGAAGCCGTCGGCGTTTTGATTCTGATAGGCGAAGCCGAACTTGAAGGTGTGCGAGCCACGGATGTAGCTGAAGTCGTCTTTGAGGCCCCATCCGGGTTGATTGGTGCCGTTGTAGGAAGCACCACCCCAACCGGAGAATTCGGTGAAGTTGATGGTGGGGAAGTTCTGATTGCAATCGACGACGTTGGCGATGCAGACTTTGTCTTTCCAGTTTTTGTCTACGTTAGCGGAGAAGCTGTTTTTGGTGAAGGTGTTCTTTGCGAAAGACAGGTGGTTGATCATTCGCGGGGAGATGGTCCAGTCGTGGGTGAGACGGAAGGCTTCGGTATCCCAGGCCTGGAGCTGGCCGTTCCACAGAGGTTGGGGGAGGCCGGGTGCGCCAGCGGGGCCGGGCTTGCGGCGGAATTCAGTTGTGTTCCAGAGGAAGCTGACGCGGTGGTTGTTGCCGAAGAGCTGATCGCCTTTGACGGACCATTTGTCGGTGGGGGTGACTTCAGTGCCGCCGCTGACGAGATAGTTTTGACGAACGTAGCCGCTGGTGCCTGGCGCGAAGCCACGATTGGGGGTGACGGCGGAGGCGAATTTCGCGATGTTGGAAGCAGTGGTGGAGAAGCGGTTAGCGGGGATCTGATTGTTGGGGAAGGCGCTGCGAATATTGCCTGAGCCCGATGGGTTGGCGCGCAGAGTGGCTGGATCGTAGATGGGAATCAGACGGTTGGATTGGTCTACCCAGTTGCTGAAGTCGCCCCGGTACATTTCTGGAGTGGGGACGGAGAGGATGGCGTCGTTGGCACCAACACGGTTGCGGAAGCCCTCGAAGGCAGCGAAGAAGAAGGTCTTGTTACGGCCGTTATAGATTTTTGGAATGACGACAGGGCCGGAGAAGGTGCCGCCGAAGTCGTTCTGGCGGTAGACGGAGCGTTTGGCGGCGAAGAAGCCGCGAGCGTCCATGGCGTCGTTGCGGAGGAAGTTGTAGACGGTGCCGTGGATATCGTTGGTGCCGGATTTGGAAGCGAAGGTCATGACGCCGCCACCGGCTTGGCCGTATTCGGCCTTGAAGCCGTTGGTGTCGACTGAGAATTCGGTGAGGCCTTCGACCGAAGGGGTATTAAGAGCGGCTTCGGCGGTGTCGCCGGAACGGTTGGTGCCAACGCTGTGCCCATCGAGGGTTGCGTCCCAAGCGGCAGCCTGGCCGCCGCCGAGAGAAAGGCGTTGGCCGTCACCGCGGGCTTCTGCAGCTACGGCGACAAGGTTGAAGGGGCTGCGCATTGCGCCGGCTACTACGAGAGGGAGTTCATCGACGAGTTTGTTCTGGACTTGCGTGGAAACTTTGGCCGTGTCGGTTTGGATGGCGGCAGCGTTGGCGGTGACTTCGATTTGTTCTGAGACTTGTCCGAGCTGGAGCTGGAGTTCGAGGCGTATGGATGAGGATGCGGCGACGATGACGTTTTGCTGGATGTAGCGCTTGAAGCCTGCGGCAGTGACGGTGATACGGTATGCGCCGGGGCTCAAGTTGGGGGCAGAGAATTCGCCGGTGCCTGAGGTGAGGACTTTAAAGGTGGCGTTGGTGTCTCGATTGACCACTGTAACTTCGGCGGCGGCGAGGGCGGCACCGGATTGGTCAGTTACTGTGCCGGCGATCAGGCCGCGTTCGCTTTGGGCGTAGCCGAGCGAGGAAAGAAGAAGAGTAGCAATTGCATACCTGGCAATACCGATTGAAAAGCCTCTGAGCATATTGGGTGACTCTATCTGTTTTGGGTCGGAAATGCAATAGTTAGAGAGGATGCCAGTAGAATGAGATGGCGTGTTAAATCCCCTGTTATTGATTGCCGTAATTGCTGCACTGGATACCAAAGAGATCCAGAGCGGGATTGATAATGCTGCCGGTACGGGCAAGCCTTTTGTTTTGCCTGCCGGGATTCATAGTGTTGGGACGCTGCGGTTGCGAGCAGGTTCGCATTTGCGTTTTGCCGCCGGGGCTGTGTTGCGGATGCTGCCGTCGAATTCCGATTATGTTGCGATTGAGAAACTTGGGTTTGAGCCGTTTGCCGATGTGGAGACGTCCCGGTTTGAACATGCGCTGTTGTTTGCCAGTGATGCGGATGGGGTGACGATTGATGGGCCGGGGCGGATTGAATGCGAGAGGAGCTCGCGTGGAGGGCCGAAGCCGATTTCTTTGCGGAGGTGCCGCATTATCCAGCTGGATGGCTTTACGATTGATCGTGCTCCGAACTATGCGATCAGTCGGATTGGTTGAAGCCGGGTGGATATTGGCCGGGTATCGATTACACGGAGTTTGTCTGACGGTATTGATCTGGACAGCACGACGGATGCGCTGATTCATGATGTGGATGTGGAGTCGCACGATGATGCGGTTTGTTTGAAGACGAGCCTTTCGCTTGGGGAGAAAAAGCCGACGCGGAACATCACGATTGAACGTGCGCGGCTGAAGACGGCGAGCGTGTTTCTGAAGCTTGGGACTGAGTCTTATGGAGACTTCTCGAAGATCCGCGCTAAGGGGATTACGATGACTGGCGGGGTGGGGAATCGACATGGCAATCCGGGGATTGCGCTGGAGACGGTGGATGGAGGCAAGATCAGTGATGTGGTGATCGAGGACGTGAAGATGGACGGGGTGGGGACTCCTATTTTTCTACGCATTGGTGCGCGGAAAGAGCCTCCCGGGGAGATGACGGGGATCCGGCTAGCGAGGATTGAAGCGCGTGGGACGCGTTATGCGAGCGTGATTGCCGGGTTGCTGGATGAGCCGATTCGCCGGCTGGTGATGGAAGAGATCCATGTCGAGCCTGTAGGTGCTGCGGGGATCTTTGATGCGAAGCAGAAGGTAGCCGAAGCGAGAAGTGCTTATCCGGAACCGATCCAGTTTGGGGCGATTCCCGCTTCGGCTTTCTTTTTTCGTCATGTGGCGGGATTGCGGTTGAGCGAGTTGCAGTACCTGAAGCCGGCGGCGTCTCCTGCGGTGTTGCTCGATCAAGTGACCGGGGCCTGGCCTACGTGCAAGGAAGTGAATTCGACCCGGGGATCGTGCGATGGGAACTTCTCAAAGAAGAAGCCCTAACTGCGGTTTTTTCGAAGTGATGATGGTGTTGCCGTTCTGGAGGACTACGATCCAGTCTCCTGAATCGGTGCGATCGAGTCGAAGGATTGCCTCTATGCGCGCGATGGCGCTGCGGTTGATACGGAGGAAGCGCTTTGGGTCGAGCCGCTTTACGAGCGCTTCCATGGTGCTGCGGATTACGTATTCGTTTGCTCCTGAATGGATGAGGATGTAGTTACGGTCTGCTTCGAACCAATCTACTTCGGCAACGGGGACGATGAGGCAGCCTTTGCGATGTTCGACCAGGATGCGGCTTGTGAAGGGATTCAGATGCTGCCTGGGCTGGGCTTTCTGAAGGGCTTGCTCGAGGCGCTCGGGGGAGACGGGCTTTAGTAGATAGTCGATGGCCGAGACTTCGAAGGCTTGAATCGCGTATTGATTGTAGGCGGTGCAGAAGACGATGCCGAAAGATGGTTCGATGGAGAGATTTTGCAAGAGTTCGAAGGCAGTGCCGTCGCCGAGTTCGATGTCGAGGAGGGCGAGGTCGGCGTCTGTTTTCTCGAGGAGTGGCAGGGCTTGGTTGAAGCTGGATGCAGATCCGCAGATGGTTGCGAGCTTTGAATCTTCGACCATTCGAATGAGCTTGCGCAGGGCGGGTGCTTCGTCCTCAACGATAACGACTCTCAACATGCAGGGAACTCCACAGTTACGAGGACACCATCTGATTGCTCCAGCGTGAGTGTTGCCTGATCGCCGTAAGTAGCGTGAAGGCGTTGTCGAACCGCATCGAGCCCGAAGCCTGACTTTGAGGGCTTTAGCCCGGGGCCTTGATCTTTAATTTTGCAGACGAGGTTGTCGTTTTGCCGCAGGATTGAAAGCTGGATTGTGGCTTTGCCGGTGAGGGGATCACGGCCATGTTCGATCACGTTTTCGATCAAGGGCTGGAGCAGGAGTGGAGGAACTGGAATTGAGAAAAGGCTCTGCTGACAATCTATGTTGAAACTGAGTTTGTCTTCGAGGCGTGCCTGCATTACCGACACGTAGTTGTTCAAGAGGTCGAGTTCCTGCTTGAGAGGGATTGTGGTTTCGCTTTGGAGATCGATGGTGGCGCGCAGGAATTCACTGAGCCTGGTTAGGACGAGGTCTGCTTTTGGGATGTCTTCGTGCATGAGTGCACTGATGGTGTTGAGGGAGTTGAATAGGAAGTGGGGCTGGAGCTGGCGTGTGAGGAGCTGCATGCGGGCCTGAGCGTAGGATTGCTCTATGGCCTGGAGGCGTTGCCAGTTTAGATAGCTTCGCCTGAGGAAGCTGGTTAGGCAGAAGGCGATCAGGTCGCTTGGTGCTTCCATCAAGTAGCGTATTGGCATGTTGCCATAGTTGTATTCGCCGAGGCCGAAGATTGGAAAAACAAGAATCCTGGTGCCCCAATTCCAGGTGGTGTGCAGGAGGGTATAGGCGATGAAGGCTGGTATGTAAATGTGGAGCTTGTGTTTGGAAGCGGACCAGAATACGAGTGGAAGGAGGACAAAGAGCCCGTAGCTGCCGAATAGTTGTTCGAGGAGGATTCGGAGGAAGGGAATGGCAATTCTGTTGGTGGCCGGGAAGTCGAGATAGCGGTAGCAGGTGAAGAGAACGGCCAT
>JAPKYY010000688.1 GCA_026394095.1 Acidobacteriota bacterium
CTACCCGATACGAAGATTGGAGCTTATGAAACCACGCCGACTCCTTCTCTTCAACTTTTGCAGCCAGTGCGAGACTTGCGATGACCGGCACTCCGAATAAGGCAAGCAGCAGAGAGCCAAAGAGGGCCGACACAACTGAAATCGCCATCGGACGGAACATACGCCCTTCGAGATCCTGCAGGAAAAGAATCGGCAAATAAACGGCGATGATGATAAGAACACCGAAAAGAATCGGTTTAGCCACTTCCTGCGCTGATTCGCGGATGAGTTCGATTCGCGAATGTCTATGCCCACCAAGATGCAGGCGGCGAATGATGTTTTCCATCATGACAACGGCACCGTCGACAATCATTCCAAAGTCGATAGCACCAAGACTCATGAGGTTGGCACTGATGCCAAAGAAGGCCATGCCCATAAAGCCAAAGAGCATTGAAAACGGTATAACCGCAGCGACGATAAGCGCTGCACGAAATTCGCCCAGAAAGAGGAAGAGGATGACGGAAACCAGCAGTCCCGCCTCAAGCAGGTTGCGCTGCACGGTCTTGAGTGTGATGTCGATGACTTCGCTCTGGTCATAAAAGGGAATCAGCTTGACATCCTTGGGGAGCTGGATTGAACCGAGACGCTTCTTCACTCGTCCGAGCGTCTCAAGCGAGTTCTCGCCACGCAACATGATCGCCATCCCGCAGACAGTTTCTGTTGTGTTCCGAATGATCGCACCCTGCCTAAGCGCGCCTTCGATTCTCACCTTGGCAACGTCCCGCACCTTGACAGAGACACCACCCTGCTCCTGCAGCACCACCTTCTCGATATCTTCAGGGCCATTGAAGCGGCCAAGGCCCAAGACATTGTATTGTTCCGACTGGTGCTCAATGAAACCACCGCCGAAATTGGTGTTGCTCATCTTCAGGCGGTTCATGACATCCCGCACCGTGAGGCCGAAGCGGGCTAAGGATTGTGGATCCACTTCGACGGTATATTGTTTGGAAAATCCGCCCCAGGAGTTCACTTCGTTGATCCCGGGGACGGTACGCAGTTGTGGCCGGATCACCCAGTCCTGGAGAGTCTTGCGATCCAGCAGAGAAAGATCTCCACCTTCGATCGTGAACTGGTAGATCTCCCCGAAAGCGGTCGCAACCGGGCCGAGGACAGGTTCAAGCCCTTGCGGCAAGCGCGAACGGACCTCGCGGAGACGCTCGTTGATGAGCTGCCGGGCGAAGTAGCGATCCACACTGTCGTCCATCACGACGGTTACCAGCGAGAGTCCAAGCTTTGAGATGGACCTGAGCTGGGTCATCTTGGGAACACCCATGAGAGAGGTCTCAATCGGGTATGTGACCAGCCGTTCGACCTCATCGGGAGACATCGGGCCGCACTCGGTAATTACAGTTACCTGGTTGTTGGTGAGATCGGGAAAGGCATCAATCTGTAGATTGATGGCAGTGTAAACACCTGCACCGGTAACGATGGCCAGGATCACAAGGATGAGCCATCGATTGTCGAGGGAATGGCGAATCAGAGAACTCAACATGGGTTAAATGCCAGCCTCGCGGAGAAGCTGGCCTTTGAGGAAATAGCTACCGGTGGCCGCAACCCTCTCGCCTTCCTTGAGGCCTGAAAGAATGACAGCCTGCCCATTCTGAACTTGAGCTTCTACAGCTCTGGGGAGAAACTTTCCAGGAGTGGTTTCATCGAAGACTGTCGTTTTGCCGTCTATGTTTTGAAGCGCCGATGGCGATACACCAAAGTGAAGAAGCATCCGTAATGATGTAGGCTTCCTGCCCGAGAGTTACAACCGTACCGGGCGTGATCTTGCGATCCACGACAATGCCGGCAGCGGTGGACTTGATGGGGACAAGTTCCTCGTCTTCGTTGTGTTTATGAGTTGGCGACTCTTCGTCGTCGGCCCCAATCTCAAGTGTCTCGGTGAGGTGCTGAATTTCTTTGTCTACATCGGCATTGGCCTTGCGCAGGCTGGATTCTGCCGTCTTGCGGTCCATCACGGCTTGTTCGAGTTGCGACTCAGAAATGGCCTTTAGTTGCAAAAGTCGCCGCATCCGCTCTTCGTTGCGCTTGGCCTGTTCCAGGGCGCTGGTGGAACGATCCTTCTCGGCACGCGCCGAACGCAGCAGCGCTTTGGTGTCGTGCACGTCATGAGTGTGCATCCGGGCCAGCATTTGATTTTCCTTGACAATATCGCCAACCTTCGAATAGACATGGATCACTTTGCCGGTAGCAACAACACCGATCGACACGGTTTTGTCTTCGTTCCAGGTGAGTTTACCGGGTGCCTCAATCGTTTGATCGAGGGTCTCGGTGCGGGCTGCTACAACTTCAATTTTTGCGTTCTTCACCGCAGCTGCGCTGAGATCGAGGTTCTAAGGCTTGGCTGGGGCCGCGGCAGCGGGTGCAGGGGCCTGAGACTGGCAAGAACAG
>JAPKYY010000212.1 GCA_026394095.1 Acidobacteriota bacterium
AGTGGACACTACCGTTGATTCGTCATGCGAACCTACGGCGACTGTTCCTTCGACTTGGGCGATCGTGACGCTCTCGTGATCCGAGCCTGAGCTTTCCTCAGTCGCGGTAGAATCCGTGTGCGCTACCTCTGACGTTTCCGACGTGTAGTCGGGGTAGCTATAGCCATCATAGCTGTAGCCGTAATCGTCATGAGGATATGAGTTGTTGTCGTAAACCGTGTTGTGGATGTCATTCCCCAACCTTGCGGCTTCTTCCTTGATCGGAGAAGTTTCCTTCTCGATGTTGGCCATTTCGCGATCAAATGTCGCGCGCAACTCGCTTGAAGCACGTCTGAATTCCGTGAGAGCCTTACCGATGTTCCGGCCAAGCTCGGGCAGTTTTTTGGGGCCAAAAATGAGCAACGCAAGCAAAAATATGAAAACTGTCTCTTGCCAACCCAAAGGTCCCATAGCTGTCCTCCTATTGGATCATTGTACCCGACACCCATGGTGTGATCTACTTGCCTTGATGAAGCTTCGCATTCTTCTGCTCCTTGCAGCCACAATTTCCTGGTCCCAGGTCAAGCTTACACAAGCACCAGACCGCATCCGTATCGAGATCGACGGTAAGCACTTTTCCGACTACATCATCAGCGCGGACTCAACCAAACCCTACCTTCATCCGCTTCGGACAGCAAACGGAAAGCAGATCACCCGCAGCTTTCCGATGGATCTGGTGGAAGGTGAAAAGCGCGATCACCCCCACCATCGTGGCCTTTGGTTTTCTCACGGCGATGTAAACGGGTGGGATTTCTGGGCCAATGAAAAGAATCAGAAGGGCGTCGGAAAGGGCCGGGGCGAGATAAAGGTTGTGAAGGTGAAGGACCTCAAAAGCGGCAAGAAGTCAGGCTCTGTCTCTACTGTTCAGGACTGGATCGATGGCTCCGGCAAGCGGCTTCTCTCGGAAGCGCGAACTATGACTTTTTATTCTGAACCGGGCAATGGCCTTCGAACGATGGACTTTGACATCACGCTGACTGCTGTTGAAGAATCTGTTTTTGGCGATACCAAAGAAGGTGTCTTTGCAATGCGGCTGGTGCGTGCACTTGAGGAAGAATCCACGGGCACCATGACCAGCGTGGATGGCGAGAAAGAAAAGAATGTTTGGGGGAAGCGCAGCCCATGGGTGGACTATTCAGGGACCCTTGACGGCGAGAAGCTTGGCGTTGTGATCCTCGATCACCCCAGTAATCCGCGGCACCCTACCTACTGGCACTCGCGTGCTTATGGACTTTTTGCCTCAAATATCTTTGGAATCCGCGACTTCACTCGTGACAAGGCAGCCACAGGAGGTGCGATGACGCTGAAAGCTGGCGAGACAATGCGTTTTCGTTTTCGGGTGATCATTCACCCTGGTGATGTGAAGAGCTTTGATCCGGCGTCGTCGTGGAAGAAGTTTGCGGCTCTGAAATAGGGCGCCGCTCTACGAACCAAAGTTCAGTGAGACTCAGCGGGACCTCAACCTCGACCCACTCCTGAGTCTTGGATTCGCCAGCGTCCAAGTACCGCAGAAACCGGGAAGGGCTTCGGAATTTGATGCCCGTCCCGGTCTCTTCTAATTCCAAGCCAAAGGGCATCTGTCCGAAGGTGCCAGCCTTGATTCCGCTCTGTACCTCACCCATGAAGTCTACCGGTGGCGAGGAGATTGCCGCGACCCCTGAGGCTTCAGCCAATTCGAGAATTGGCAGGTAGCGTTCCCCAAGATCCTCCGCTGGATCGATCACGAGGACATATTTGCTGTCAACGTGCGCGGACTGCCACTCCGGAGCGTCGACGAGTTCAAAATCGACAGATTCGTTTCCATAAACCAGGGTTGCCCCGTTGAGCAACGGCAGCCATAATCCTAGGCTCATGCTGGCAGGCCGGTTGAGTGGAACGCGGTTGTTCACGGTAATACCTGGCTTCCACCAAAGAACTCGACGCGCAGCCCAGGCAGCGCTCCAGATGCCCCGGTGAGAAAGGACGGCCGGGCCCCGCGGGGAACTGACGATGGCGGCAGCACTATCCTTGCGCATGGAAAAAGTACAGACCTGATTCCAGGCAAAGCCAGGAGAGAACTTACGTCAGAGCTTGATTAAAAAGGGGTCGCGAGATTCGAATTTCTCAAGAGCGCGACCGATGAAGATCATGCTGTCGGCTTTGGGAATGGCATGTGCATCGATCCAGGCCTGGGATGTTATCAGTGTTCCAAGCCCATGGCTTGCGACGAAATCCTCAAAGTCTTTTCCTGAAAGGTCGGGAACTTCCATCGCGACGTGGCCGGCCATGACGGTTGCAACATGTGCGATGACCTTTTCGATGCCATCGGGCAGAAAGATTCCGATTCGAGCTTTGCGGCGCAAACGGCGGTTTATGTGGCGTGCAAAGAGAAGCGATTTCGAGGCGAGGTCTCCGTAGCTGGCGCTTTCGCTGCCTGAGCGAACTGCAATCAGTTTGTCGTGTTGTCTGGCTGACTGGAGGAATGCCAGGGGCAACATAGGGGCATGATGGGCATCACGGAAAGCGGCGTTGACTTCTAGGCCCTTGACGACTCGCCAGAGGTCTCTCGCGCTAATCGTTGGTGGTTGGGGCTTGCCGAATTCAATTTCCAGTGGACGGAAGAAGCGACCGATGCGCATCGTCACTTTGCTCTCGCTGAAACTGAGCAGGTTGGTCCAGAGGCCATTCATGTAAGCAGGAATGATTGGGATCTGGGTGCCCGAGACGATGCGGGTGAAGCCTTTCTGGAAGGGATGGAGATGGCCGCTACGGGTGATCCCGCCTTCAGGAAAGATACCGGCGAAATGGCCCTCTTCGATTACGGTGCGGGCTTTGCGCAGGCTCTCGATAGCCTCGCGCCGGGCCCCTTGCGAAATCGAAATGGAGCGGAAGAGATTGAGGCCAAAGGCCGCAATGGGGTTCTTGAAGTAGGCGTCAAAGGCCAGAAAGCGGACCATTCTTTGGGTCATTGCGCCAAGTAACCAGCCGTCAATCATTGTCACGTGATTCGAGAGAAGCATGCCAGGGCCGTCAGCGGCGTAATGCTCTGACCCGTAGACCTTGAAACGGTGCAGGATTCGGAGCGGGAAGTACACCATCAGGCGAAGGACGAAGCGCCACATTTCGAGGGACAAAATGAAGATCCCCAGCATAGTGGCAATGGATGCCGGAGCTGGAATGTAGAGCCCTGCCCATAGGCCAATCCAGCAGACCAGAGAGCGGATGGCGAAGGAGCCCTTCACGTTATGGGTAATTTGAACAGCACATGGGATCACCCAGCCGAGGCCAGCGGCGGCAATCCAGGGATTCCAAAAGGCGATACCCAGGAGTGCTATAAAAGCGCCTGGGATCAAAAGGCCAGGTTCACCGCGCCGGAATGCCATGGCGAGTGGAACGGACGCGGTGGTGAGTGCAATCAGGCAGCATGCGAAGAGCGTAGTGTGATCGAGCGTTTTGCCGAATGTTGTGAGAGTCAGGCCGAGCAGAGCCCAGCCGAACAAATTGCGAAGAGCCGGCCCCGTCCACTCGTTGGCATGAAATTTAGGGAGCAATGCTGCAGTGGAGCGTTCTGCCAATAGCATTGAGCCGAAGCTGAGGATCAGGAAGAAAGCAGAAGTGATGACGGGGTCAAAGGGCAGGTTGCGAACTTGAGGAACTAGAAAAGTTGCAATTGCGATTGCGAAGAAGAGGGCCAACTCTCGATAGGCCAATGTGCGTGCCAGGTCTGCCGTGTGGGTCTTCTGGCGCCAGGCGATTCTTCTACCTGCGAGCGGGAAGAGCGCGACTGGAGACAGGACCGAAGAGGCCCCAAATGCCAGAGCGGCAAAGACTTTTTCAAAAAATTCGAGGATGATCTGCTGACGAGCGCCTTGCATGCGGTTAACCTGAAAAGTGTAGCAGTCCAGCCGCACCCCGAGGTCTTTTGAGTATGCGTCCCCTCACCGTTCTCTGTATAGCCAGTTACGAAAAAGGCTACGAATTTTTGCGTGAAGCCAAGCGTCAGGGCTGCCGCGTGCTGCTTTTGACCTCACACAGCCTGAAAGAATGCGCGAAGTGGCCGATGGAGTCGATCGACGAAATCTACTACATGCCGGACGAAAAAAAGCAGTGGGACAGGCAGCAGACGATTAATGCGGTGAGCTATCTTTCACGCACAGAAGCACTGGACCGGATTGTTCCGCTTGACGATTTTGATCTCGAAATGGCAGCGTCGCTTCGCGAGCATTTACGCATTCCGGGCATGGGTGAGACCACTACCCGCTACTTTCGCGACAAACTGGCTATGCGGCGGCAGGCGGCCGACAAGGGTCTGAATATTCCCGACTTTGAGCATGTGCTGAACCACGACCGCGTGAATGCATTTCTAGATCGTGTGCCGGCGCCGTGGGTGCTGAAGCCCCGATTCATGGCTGGTGCGATTGGGATCAAGAAGGTTTACACAAAAGACGAGTTTTGGCGGATTGTTGATGGACTTGGGGATGATCAATCGAATTATCTGGTAGAGCGTTACATCCCCGGGCAT
>JAPKYY010000926.1 GCA_026394095.1 Acidobacteriota bacterium
TGGCCCTATGAGAAGCCTGTGAAGACGGCGCTGCCGAAGGTAGCGAATGCTGGCTGGGTGCGCAATGAAGTGGACCGATTTGTCTTGGCCAAGCTTGAGGCCAAAGGGATTGCTCCGGCGGCGGAAGCTTCAAGTGGAACACTTGCGCGGCGGCTGTATCTGGATCTGGTAGGTGTGCCTCCGAATGCAGAGGAATTGGCCCGCTTTGGCAAGGAATCTTATGAACAGACGGTAGACCGCTTGCTGACTGACCCACGCTATGGAGAGCGTTGGGGGCGGCATTGGCTGGATGTGGCGCGGTATGGGGAGACTTCCGGATTGGAGGGGGATGGGGCGATTGGGAATGCGTGGCGGTATCGCGATTGGGTGATCGAAGCGTTTAACTCGAACATGCCTTATGACCGCTTTGTGAAGTTGCAGTTGGCGGGCGGTGATGAGCACTCGAAGACCCGGAATAACTATCAACCGGATGTGCAGGGCTTTGTGCCGACGGGTTTCTTGCGGGTGGCTCCGTGGGACCGGTCGAATCTGGTGGCGGCCGATGTGAGGCAGAATTACCTTGCTGAAGTTACCGGGGTTGTAGGGAGTGTGTTTCTGGGCTTGTCGGTTGGGTGTGCGCGGTGTCATGACCACAAGTACGACCCGATTCCGACTCGCGATTATTACCGGATGCAGGCTTTCTTTCAGGCGACTGAGGCTGGCCGGGACGTGGCGGTGCCTTATGCCGACAAGGCGATGGCAAAGAAGGCGGAAGAGCAGATTGCGATTTACGAGAAGCGGTTGAAGGATGGGCCGGAGAAGCGTGAGCTTGAGGCTTTTGAGAAAGAACTGCTAGTCAAGCTGGTGGCCGCGCGGAAGGCTCGTGCTGGTGAAGCGAAAGAGTTTGGGAAGACGGATTTGCGGCTTGAGGTGAAGTTGAATGCGGCTGAGCGTGGTGTGTTTACTGCGGCGGAAGTAAGTCGATATTTGCAGTTGCTTGAAGATGCCGAGCGCACGGGTGACGCTGAGGAGCAGAAGGCTCTCGATGATGTAGAAGGGCCTATGCTGGCGCGCTTGCGGACGGCTTACGCGAAGGGTCTTGATGCGTCGAAGCGGTTTGAGTCTTTGGGGCTGGCTGATGTGAAGCGCGAGGCCGAGGCGAAGTATTCGGGGAAGTCGATCTTTAGTGCCGAGGAGAAAGCGCGGCACGGGGAGTTGAGTGCGAAGCTGTCGGTGTATCAGAGGCGGCTTTCGCGCTGGAAGACCAATGTGATTGCGGTGACCAATGTGGCGGGGCCGCCTAGTGGACCGGATATTGCGCCGACGCGGATCCTGTTGCGTGGGGATTACCGGCAGCCGGGTGAGGCGGTGGCGCCGGGCTTTCTATCGGCGATCACCGGCCACTCTGAGGCTGCAGATCTGGATACGGATCGCTACCGGCAGTTTGTAACTCGTGGGCGTCGCATGACGCTGGCGAAATGGATTGCGTCGAAGGAGAATCCGCAGACAGCGCGGGTGTGGGTGAACCGGATGTGGCAGCAGCATTTTGGAGCCGGGATTGTTCGGACAACGTCTGACTTTGGCGTCAACGGGGACAGGCCCTCGCATCCTGAGTTACTGGACTGGTTGGCTGTTCAGTTTATGGAGAGTGGCTGGGATACCAAGGCGATGCATAAGTTGATGGTGACGTCGGCGACTTACAGGCAGTCGGCAGATAACAGTGCGGCTGATCCGGATAACCGGCTGCTGGCGAAGTTCAATCGTCGGAGGCTTGAGGCCGAGGCGATTCGAGATAGCATCCTGCAGGTGTCGGGGCGGTTGAATCTCGAGATGGGTGGGCCGAGCGTGTTTCCACCGTTGCCGGCGGATCTGGCCGACTTTGCGCGGTATGGACGCAATGGGGATCTGATGTGGGAGCCGAATGAGAAGGAGAATGATGCGCAGCGTCGGTCTGTGTATATTTTCCAGCGGCGATCGCTGCCTTTGCCGATGATGTCGGCCTTTGATGCGAATGTGTTTAGCGAGTCTTGTGAGAGGCGGAGTTCGACGACTACGCCATTGCAGGCGCTGTCGATGATGAACGGCTATCTGGTTGAGGAGGAGAGTGCTCATCTGGCCCGGCGCATTGAGAAGGAAGTGGGCGAGAAGAAGCAGGATCAGATCCGTCGGCTCTTTGAGTTGGTGCTGGGGCGGGGCCCGAAGGCGCAGGAGATCGACCGCTTTGCGAGCTTCCAGGGTAAGCTGGACGCGCTGGCGCGTGTGTTGTTCAATTCCAATGAGTTCTTGTACACGGAGTAAATGAGTATGACTTCACGGCGACGCCTGTTATTCAATTCGTATCTGGGTTTGGGTGGGTTGGCACTGGGGGACCTGCTGGCTGCGGATCAGCCTCTGGCGCCGCGCAAGCCTCATCGCGAAGCCAAGGCCAAGAGCTGCATCTTCCTGTTTATGGAGGGTGGGGTGAGCCAGATGGATACCTTTGATTACAAGCCTGCGCTCATCAAACATGCCGGGAAGCAGATGCCGAAGGCTGGCAATACGGTGGGCGAGATCGCTACATTTTCTGCTGCGCCGAATCGCGTGATTCCGCCGGTTGCGCCTTTCAAACAGTATGGGCAGACCGGGCGTTGGGTGTCTGATTTGTTGCCGCATCTGGCTTCAACGATTGACGATGTGGCGATGATTCATGGCGTGAAGGTGGATAACAACAATCACGGGCCTGCGGTGTATCACACGCTGACGGGGAACATGTTTCCGGGGAGCGCTTCGATCGGTGCCTGGCTAACTTATGGGTTGGGTACTGTGAATCAGGATCTGCCGGGTTTTATCGTGATG
>JAPKYY010000203.1 GCA_026394095.1 Acidobacteriota bacterium
CTGGCCGAAGGCAATGAGAACATGTTCCGTTTGCGCTTTCAGATGTCCATGGGCCAGATGGAAGGCATCAAGAAGCTGCGCGAGCTCAAGAAGGATCGTGCACGCATTCTGACCGTCATGCGCCAGAGCGAACTGGCCGCCAAAAAGGAAGGCAAGTAGCCAATGGCCGAAGAAGTCGTCAAGACCCCAAATAAGCAGGAAAAGGTCGGTGAAGTAGTCTCGACCAAGATGGCAAAAACGATCGTGGTTGAAGTGACCCGCAAAGTGCAGCACCCGCTGTACAAGCGAATTCTGACCCGTCGTAACAAGTTTTATGCCCACGACGAAGAGGGCAAGGCCAAGCAGGGCGACCAGGTGCGCATCATCGAGAGCCGCCCCTTGAGCAAGTTGAAGCGTTGGGAGCTGAAAGAAGTTCTGCGCAGTGCAGTTCGCATTCAGATCCAGGATGAGCCCTCAGCCGAGCGTTTGGCTCGTGCCGCAGCGGCCAAGAAGAAGAACAAGTAGGCCATTCAAGGCTAACTGTTCGCAAGATGTTTTAAGAGAGCTACGGAGAATACGCAATGATTGGGATGAGAACAATGCTGGAAGTGGCGGACAACAGTGGCGCCCGCAAGCTCCAGTGCATTCTGCCGCGCGGCGGCGACAAAGGCAAAACAGCCGGTTTGGGCGACATCATCACGGCCAGCGTCAAGGAAGCAGCTCCCGACTCGTCAGTGAAAAAGGGTAAGGTAGTACGTGCGGTTATCGTCCGCATGCGCAAAGAAGCCCGCCGTAAGGATGGCACCTACATTCGCTTTGATTCCAACGCCGCAGTACTGGTGAACGAACTTGGCGAGCCGGTAGGAACGCGTGTGTTCGGGCCGGTGGCTCGCGAACTGCGCGATAAGAAATTTATGAAGATCGTTTCGCTTGCTCCGGAGGTTGTGTAGTTATATGGCTTCCCTCAGCAAAATGAATGCCTCAGAGAAGGCTGGAATCCCGAAGCGGATTCGCATTAAAAAAGACGACATGGTGAAAGTGCTTGTTGGCAAAGACAAGGGCAAGACCGGAAAAGTGCTGGAAGTAAAGCACGATCTCGGCCGTGTGCTTGTTGAAGGCATCAGCATGGTGAAGCGGGCCACTAAGCCGAATCCGGCTAAAGGAATCAAGGGCGGTTTCCAGGAAAAGGAATCCAGCATTCACGTCTCGAACGTGATGATTCTGACGGCAGGCGGCATTCCGACCCGCATTGGTACGAAGGTGGAGACGGTGGGTGGAAAAACCCGCCGCACGCGCATCGCGCGGAAAACCGGTGAGGTGCTGGATTCCAAGTAACTTGACCCTCGCGGGTAAAGTTAGCCAGGTCCCTCCCAACACGAATGAGGTTATGAAGCAATGAAAGCGCGGCTCAGAGAAGTTTATAACAAGCAGGTTGCACCGGCACTCCAGGCGGAGTTCGGTTACAAGAACCCGATGGCCATCCCGAGGGTCGACAAGGTGTCGATCAATCTTGGGCTTGGTGAAGCAACCGGTAATGCGAAGCTGATGGACGTAGCGGTGCAGGAACTTTCTGCCATCAGCGGCCAGAAGCCTGTCGTCACCAAAGCGAAGAAGTCGATTGCAGCGTTCAAGCTGCGCGAAGGCATGCCGATTGGTTGCATGGTTACTTTGCGCAACGATGCAATGTACGAATTTCTAGACCGCTTCATGAATATTGCACTCCCTCGCGTCCGCGACTTCCGCGGAGTGAACCCGAAATCATTCGATGGCCGCGGCAACTACACGATGGGCATCAAGGATCAATTGATCTTCCCCGAAATCGACTACAACAAGGTCGACAAAGCGCGGGGTATGAACATCTGCATCACAACCACTGCAACCAACGACGCAGAAGCGCTCGCGTTGCTCAAGTACATGGGAATGCCGTTCCGCCAATAAAGGAAGAAACAGAGATACACGATGGCAACTACCGCAAAAATCGCCAAGGACAATAAGAAGCCGAAGTTTGAATGCCAGCACCGCAATCGTTGCGGACGTTGTGGCCGGCCTCGTGCTTACATGCGCAAATTCAATCTGTGCCGTATCTGTTTCCGTCAGCTTGCCCTGGCTGGAGAAGTTCCCGGCGTGACGAAGTCTAGCTGGTAGCGACAAGCGAAAGATAAGAGAGAAGAAACAGGATGACGACCGATCCAATCGCCGATATGCTGACGCGGGTGCGCAATGCCATCAAGGCGCGTCACTCAAAAGTGGATATCCCGGCCTCCAAGCTCAAGCTCGAAATCGCCCGCATTATGAAGGAAGAGGGATACATCCTCAACTTCAAGCTGGCCGAAGAAGGCTCGAAGAAGACCATCAAGATTTATTTGAAGTACACGCCCACCAACGACAGCGTGATCTCGCATCTGGAGCGCATCTCGCGCCCTGGTTGCCGCAGATACGTCGGTTCGACCGATGTGCCGAAGGTACTCGGTGGTTTGGGAATTAGCATTCTCACGACGCCGAAGGGTGTTATGACTGGCCATGCGGCTCGCAAAGCGAACGTCGGTGGCGAAATGCTCTGCCACATTTACTAGTAGAGCGATTGAAGGAAATAGAATATGTCACGTGTAGGTAAAAAGCCCATTGCTCTCCCGGCTGGAGTAAAACTCCAGATCGGAAGCGAGCTGCAGGTAGAAGGCCCCAAGGGTAAATTGGTGGTTCCGATTCCGCAGGGCATCTCAGTGGAAAACACTAACGGAACGGTACAGATCAACCGGGAGAGCGACAAGTATGCCGCTGTTCACGGATTGACCCGGGCACTGGCCGCAAATGCCATCACTGGCGTCTCCACTGGTTGGACCCGCGAACTCGATATCGTCGGCATCGGTTACCGCTGCGACCTGAAGGGCAACCTGGCGACATTCTCGCTTGGCTACAGCCATTCGATCGAGTTGTTGCTGCCCACTGGTGTCGAGATGACCGTCGACAAGCAGACACATATTGTTCTCAAGAGCCATGACCGCCAGTTGGTGGGTCAGGTAGCTGCGCACATGCGCGGGCTGCGTCCGCCAGACCCATACAAGAACAAGGGAGTTCGCTATACCGGCGAAGTTCTCAAGAAGAAGGTCGGCAAGAGCGGCGCCGGCGGTAAAGGTAAGTAAGGCGCGAGGATAGCGAGGAACGAAACGATGAAAGCACAAGTAGATCGCGACGCAGTTCGCCGCCGAATTCACATCCGCATTCGGAAACGTGTACAGGGTACAGCCGAACGGCCCAGGCTTGCAGTATTCCGCAGCCTGAACCACATTTATGCTCAGGTCATCGACGACCGCACCGGGCGCACACTTGCAGCAGCATCGACTGCCGAAAAGAGCGTCGAGGTGAAATCCGGCGGCAACGTCGAGGCAGCAAAAGTAGTAGGCAAGCTGGTGGCCGAGAGGGCCAAGCAGGCAGGAATCAACGCGGTTGTTTTCGACCGTGGTGGCTTTTTGTATCACGGCCGGGTCAAGGCCCTGGCTGATGCCGCTCGCGAGGGCGGGCTCGAGTTCTAAAGGAAAGCCGGTAAGGAAAAACGCATGGCAACACATGGCATTAAGCGAGTTGAGGCGGGCGGCTTGAACCTGAAGGAACAAGTAGTCTCGATCAACCGAGTCACAAAAGTAGTCAAGGGCGGTAAGAACATGAGCTTTGCAGCTCTGGTTGTAGTGGGCGACGCTGAAAAGCGGGTAGTCGGCTACGGCACGGGCAAGGCGAAGGAAGTTCCCTCTGCAATCAAGAAGGGCATTGAAGCGGCGAAGAAGAATCTGCGCCAGATCAATACTCTGCCGACCACGATTCTGCACAAGGTAGAAGGCCGGTTCGGTGCGGGTGTTGTGCTTTTGAAGCCAGCCCCTGAAGGTACTGGCGTAATCGCCGGTGGCCCGGTTCGCGCCGTAATTGAAAGCGTCGGAATCCCGAACATTCTGACCAAGAATCTGGGCTCACGCAATCCCCACAACGCCGTAAAGGCAACCGTCAACGCGCTGGAACAATTGCGCGACAAACAAGCGACTGCCGACATGCGCGGCATCACGATGGAGAAGGTTTAGACTGGCCAATTGGCCAGTCGATTGAGGAACTGAAATGGCAGACAATACGATCAAGATCAAGTTGATTGGCAGTCCGATCTGTTGCCCGGAGAACCAGAAGAAAATCGTACGCAGTCTCAACCTGCACACGATGAACCGAGTGGTGGTGCGTCCGGACACGCCTGCCTTCCGCGGTATGGTATTGAAGGTGCCGCATTTGTTGGCAATCGTCAAGTAATGGGCGTCAAGGAATAGGCGTGAAGGAATAGGTTATCGCGATGAATTTAAGCAACCTCCATCCCCCTGAGGGGCAAAAACAGAAGAAACAACGCATCGGCCAGGGTATGGGTACCCGCCGCGGCAAGTTTTCAGGTCGTGGCGCCAAGGGTGCCAAGTCGATCAGTGGTTATTCGAAGATGCGCGGCTTTGAAGGCGGCCAGATGCCATTGCATCGCCGTATGCCAAAGCGCGGCTTCACCAATCCATTCCGTGAAGAGTACGTTGTTCTCAATCTGAGCCGTCTCGACAAGATGGAAATCTCTGAGTTTTCACCCGAAATCCTGAAATCCGCTGGTGTCTTGAAGAAGCTCGAAAAGGGCCTCAAGATCCTCGGTACTGGCGAGATCACCCTCAAGATCACGATCAAGGCGCATCAGTTTTCAGAAGCAGCCAAGGCCAAGATTGAAGCAGCTGGCGGAACTGTGGAAGTAATTCCTCCGTTCGTGCCCGCTCCGATCAAGAACCCGAAGCGCGATGCCGCTCTTGAGCGCAAAGCCGCGAAAAAGAAGTAAGCAGAAATTGACCCTGTTCCTATAAGGATCGACCTTAAAATCCATGAAGTTCTTCGAAGCCTTCGCCAACGTGTTCCGGATCCCCGATCTTAGAAATCGGATCCTGTTCACGCTCGCCATGTTGGCCGTATACCGTCTTGGCGGCCACATCCCCACACCGGGGATTGACGCCAATCGTCTGGAAGAGTATTTCAAGCAAAACGCCGGGGGCATCTTCGGCTTCATGGACTTGTTCAGCGGCGGCATGTTCCGCCGGCTGACCATTTTTGCATTAGGCATTATGCCTTACATCACTTCGTCCATCATTTTGCAATTGTTGACGGTAGTGGTGCCTACGCTTGAAAAGCTGTCGAAGGAAGGCGAAATGGGCCGTCGCAAGATCACCCAGTGGACGCGCTACCTGACAGTGGTTCTTGCCTTGTTCCAGTCTTTTGGCATTGCGGCTGCACTGCAGTCGGCCGGTTCTACCGGTGGAGGCTTTGTACTCAATCCTGGCGTTGGATTCATTCTGATGACCATGATCAGTCTGACAACAGGTACGGCCTTTATCATGTGGCTGGGTGAGCAGATCACCGAGCGCGGCATCGGAAACGGCATGTCGCTGATCATCTTCACGGGCATCGTGATTGGTCTGCCGACAGCGATCCTCGAAATTTACAACAACGTTTTTGTCACACGTCAGTGGAACCCGCTGCAGATGATCATCATCCTCGTCATGATGGTTGCCGTGATTGGCCTCATCGTACTGGTGGAGCGCGGAGAACGCCGCATCCCGGTGCAATATGCCAAGCGCGTGGTTGGGCGCCGCGTGATGGGCGGACAGCAGACGCACCTGCCACTGAAGGTAAATGCCGGTGGCGTCATCCCGGTAATCTTCGCGCAGAGCTTGCTGACCTTCCCGCAAAGTTTCCTGCAGGTGGAATGGATCAAGAACAACCGCTGGATGTCAGGTTTGCTTGAGTCGATCGGGCATACCCAGCCGCTGTATTTCATCCTCTACACCGCTCTCATTGTTTTCTTCTGCTTCTTCTACGTTTCGATTATTTTCAACCCGAACGAAGCAGCTGACAATATGCGCAAATTTGGTGGCTTTATCCCTGGCATTCGCCCGGGTAAAAACACGGCAGATTATATGAACCGCATCCTGACCCGCATCACGGTGGTTGGTGGTTTGTACCTTGCCCTGTTGAGCCTCTTGCCCGAAGTCATGATTTCTGGAATCAAGTTGCAGCGGCTACCGCTGATTGGCAACTTTATCGATGGAAACTTCCCCCGATGGCTGCTTGACGGCCTCGGCGTCTCCTTCTACTTTGGCGGTACCTCACTGCTGATCGTGGTAGGTGTGGCCATGGACACGGTCAACCAGGTGGAAGCGCAATTGATCATGCGTCATTATGAGGGCTTCACTCCGAAAGCGGGCCGCATTCGCGGACGCCGGAGCAGCGTATAAGTTTTGAATGGTGAACTGATTCCGACTACGGTGGTCTTATTCGGGCCGCCGGGATCGGGAAAAGGGACGCAGGCCAAGCTCTTGACCGAGAAGCTGAGTCTGCCCCATGTATCGACCGGCGACATGCTTCGCGAGCATATTGCTTTAGGGGATGCACTGGGAATTGAGGTTCGAGAAGTCATCAAGGCGGGTAACCTGGTGCCAGATCATCTGGTGATCCGTTTGGTGGAAGATAGGCTAAACCGGCCGGATTGTAAGGCTGGAGTTTTGTTGGATGGGTTTCCGCGAACCATCGACCAGGCCCGCATGTTGCTGGGCATGGCGGAGGGTCGCGGTCTTCGGCTGTTGGTAATCCACTTGAAAGTAGATTATGATGTGATTACGGCCCGGTTAACGGGACGTCGCATCTGCCCTCAGTGTGGAACCCTGTACAACATTCGGCTGAAGCCCCCGATTGTGCCTGGAAGGTGCAATATCGAAGGGTCCCGCTTGATCATTCGCGAGGATGACAAGGAATCGGTGATCCGGCAGAGGCTGGTTGGCTATGACGCCCAAACCATGCCGGTGCTGGAGTTTTTTGCTGAGCATGTGAAGTTTTTTGAGGTGGACGGTAGCGACCGGAAGCCGGAAGATTTGTCGAACGAAATTGTGAACTGGATTCAGACGACCATAACCGATGAAGGATCCGCGAGCGGAGAGGGCCTCTAATGGCCATCATTCGCAAGAGCCAGTCCGAACTCGAAAAGATGCGCAAGTCTGGACTTCTGGTGTATCAGATTCTGAGTGAGCTTTCCAAGATGGTTAAGGAAGGCATCACGACGATGGATTTG
The DNA here is from genome assembly GCA_026394095.1 of Acidobacteriota bacterium. GTDB lineage: Bacteria > Acidobacteriota > Terriglobia > Bryobacterales > Bryobacteraceae > Bryobacter. The sequence continues at coordinate 7,097 of JAPKYY010000203.1, forward strand.
GAAGTCGAGGCCGAGAAGATGATCCGCGGTGCTGGCGCGAAGTCAGCGTTTAAGGGTTATTACTCGGAAGCGGCGGGGACGAAGTTCCCTTATGTACTTTGTACTTCGGTTAACGAAGTGGTGGTTCACGGGATGCCATCGGCGAAGCGGCAGTTGAAGTCGGGCGATATTGTCTCGATTGATACTGGCCTGGCTCTCGATGGTTATTACGGAGACTCGGCAGTGACGGTGGCGGTGGGTGAAATTTCACCTGAAACGCAGCGGCTGCTTGATGTCACCAAAGAGTCGCTGGAATTGGCAATCCAGCAGGCACAACCCGGCAACCGTCTCTTTGATATCAGCCGGACGGTAGAAGGACATGTTTTGAAGAATGGTTTTACTGTGGTTCGCGAATTTGTGGGCCACGGGATCGGGACCAAGCTGCACGAGGAACCGCAAGTTCCTAACTATGTGGACCGGCAGCAGGAAAACCCGAAGTTGAAGGAAGGCATGGTTCTGGCGATTGAGCCGATGGTGAACCTGGGCCAGCCTGAGACAAACGTGTTGAGTGACAAGTGGACGGCAGTGGCTACCGATGGTAAGCCCTCGGCACACTTTGAACATGTAGTGGCGATCACGGCGAATGGGCCGTGGGTTTTGACGAGGCCTTAAGTGGCTGGAGTTGAAACTGTGGAAGCCAAAGTTTTGGATCTGCTCCCAAACGGGGCAGTGAAATTGGAGTTGGAAAGCCGGGCTCAAGTAATTGGGCATCCGGCCAGCCCGGTGAAGGTGAATTTTACCCGCCTGCGGCCCAACGATCGGGTTTTGGTGGAATTGTCTCCGCACGATAAGTCGCGGGGCCGGATTGTGAAGTTGCTAGCGCTGTAAGGCTGCTGGCAGCAAATACTGAGTTTTAGAAAAGGCGAAGGTTTACTGTAATGAAGGTTCGTCCGTCGGTCAAGAAAATTTGTGATAAATGCAAGGTCATCCACCGCGAAGGCGTCGTGCGCGTGATCTGCTCCAACCCGAAGCATAAGCAGCGGCAGGGTTAGTTAGTTCGGGAAAGAGTCAAGGAGAGCGAATAAAATATGGCACGTATAGCTGGCGTTGATCTACCGGCCCGGAAGCGGGCAGACATTGGGCTTACCTACATTTATGGAGTGGGGCGCACGCGCGCCGCATCGATCCTGCACCGTTGTGAGATCGATGGCGGAACTAAAATTTCCGACCTCAGCGATGATCAAGTAAACAAGATTCGTCTTCTGCTGGAATCAGAAGGCGCCATCGAGGGTGACCTGCGCAAGGAAATCTCGATGAACATCAAGCGTCTGATGGAAATGGGCAGCTATCGTGGCTTGCGTCACCGTCGTGGGCTTCCGGCCCGTGGCCAGCGTACACACACCAATGCCCGCACCCGCAAGGGACCGCGCAAGGGCACGGTTGCCGGCAAGAAGAAGGCGACCAAGTAAGCCGTCACCCGGCTAACGAGGAATTAATATGGCTAAGGCGCAAGCAAAAAGCAATAAGAAGAAGTCTTTCAAGAAGAAAGAGCGCAAGAGCGTACCAGTTGGTCTGGTTCACGTTCAGGCCTCTTTCAACAACACCATCATCACGATCACTGATCGTCAAGGCAATGCGTTGTCTTGGGCAACTGCCGGTGGTGCTGGTTTTAAAGGCTCACGTAA
>JAPKYY010000619.1 GCA_026394095.1 Acidobacteriota bacterium
CGGCCCCGAGGCCAGCCAGCAAATTACGCCGCGTCAATTTATCATGGGTCTTCATATGGAATCTGCTCTCCGTCATCTTCGCCGCCGCGATCATGTACTCAAACAAATCATCTCGCAAGTTGGCCCTTATGCGATGAAGTACCATCCACCTACTTTTCAGGCTCTGGTCAGTTCGATCGTTTACCAGCAACTGAGCGGCAAGGCGGCGGCGACAATCTTTGGACGTTTCAAGGCTTGTTGTGGGGTACGCACGCTCAACCCTGCCTCGGTACTGGCCGTCTCTGAAGAACAAATGAGGGCCGCAGGCCTGTCGGGGCAGAAGGCAAGGTATATCCGCGACCTTGCCGAAAAAACAGCCAGTGGCGAAGTTCGCTTCGGCAGACACAAGAAGATGAGCGACGAAGAAATTATCGCCGAACTTACTCAGGTGAAAGGCATCGGCGTCTGGACAGTGCAGATGTTTCTCATGTTTGCTTTGCAACGGCCTGACGTCTTTCCGGTGCTCGATCTCGGCGTTCGTAACGGGATGCAAAAGCTCTACAACCTTGGCCCTGAAGCAAAACACCCTGACTACGAATCAATTGCTGAGAACTGGCGCCCCTTCCGCAGCATCGCCTCCTGGTACATGTGGCGCAGCCTCGAACTCTAAGTACTCGTCCTGCTACAGTTAGAATAAAATTGTGTTGCCGCAGCCTGAGTCTAGTGACATTACTGAGCTCCTCCAGCACTGGCAGTCCGGGGATCGTCAGGCGTTATCGCAGCTTGCGTCTGCCATTTACCCTGAACTTAGAATCATCGCGGCCAGCCGTCTGCGCGGGCAACCCTCCGACACCACACTCGATCCCACCGAATTACTGCACGAAGCGTGGCTGCGACTTGCCAAATCACAGGGCATGACGTTTGAAAACCGGGGCCCGTTTTATGCCGCCGCTGCCATGATTATGCGCAACATCCTGGTGGACCGGGCACGGTCGAAGGGTGCGGCCAAGCGTACTTTATCCGAACCCTGGCCGGTACAATTTCTTGGTCCGCAAGCCATCGACATTATTGAGGTGGATCGCGCACTGAATGCCCTCGAGGCCATTTGTGAGCGGCAGGCGCGGTTGATCGATTTGCGCTTTTTCGGCGGTTTCTCAAGTGAGGAATCAGCCGAAATTCTTGGCGTCTCTCTTGCCACCGTCAAACGGGATTGGCTGGCTGCGCGTATGTTCATCAAGCGACACCTTGAGCATCCCGATGAATAGATGGGATCTGATCACCGAGCTTCTCGCCGCTGCCACCGAGTTGCCAATCGAAGAGCGCCGGGCTTGGCTTGCATTGGGCCATGGCGGCATGGGCTACGTTTACGAAGCAATTCACATTGATCCAAGCCTCTCGCGCCGCGTTGCGATTAAGGTGATCGGCGCCAAGCGTTTCCATCCTGGCCTGATTGAACGGTTTCTCCAGGAGCGGTCGATTCTCGCGCGTCTCGAACACCCGGGTATCGCCCGGCTCTATGACACCGGCACCACCCCCAATGGTCTCCCCTATTTTGCAATGGAATTCGTCGACGGCAAGACTCTCGATGCCTGGATCGCCTCCAACCAGCCAAGCCTCCGCGAGCGTGTTCAACTCTTTGCAAAGATCTGTGATGCCATCGCCTACGCCCACCGCAATCTAATTGTTCATGGTGACCTCAAGCCTGGCAATATTCTCGTGACCGATGCAGGCGAGCCTCGCCTTCTCGATTTCGGAATCGCCAAAGTGCTGTCTGACGGCGAAGTAGAAGGCGCCCCCATGCTCACTCCCCGTCATGCCAGCCCGGAACAACTGGCTGGCTTGCCGATCACCACTGCCAGTGATGTTTTTCAGGCAGGACTTCTTTTGCGGGGGATTCTGTCGCAATCAAATTCCGAACTCGATGCCATCATTCACAAGTGCCTCCGCCAGGCGCCTCAGGAGCGTTACTCAACAGCTGATGCACTCAAGGAAGATTTAACAAATTGGCTCAATCACAAACCAATCACCGCTGTTGAATCCACCCCGATCTACCGGATGCAAAAGCGCATCCAGCGTCACCCCCTTGGCGCCGCTTTTGTCATCGCCCTCGCCCTTGGTGCAGTCACAACTGCCTGGCAGGCCTGGCGTGCGGAGCAGGCGCGAGCCCAGGCTACCCATCAGTTTGAAGAAATCCGCAAATTCTCCCGCTCCATGCTGCGTGGAATTTCAGACCTGCCAATTGCATCACGAAAGCCGATCGTAGAGAAAACGGCGTCACTGCTGAATGGCTTCGCCCAGAATGAAGAAAAGGATCCTGTTGTCCTTCTTGAAGTCGCCCAGGCCTGGCGTTCCCTGGCTGCTGTTCAGGGCTTGCCTACCACGGCCAACTTTGGGGATAGGGATGCTTCTTCCGTTAGCTACGCCCGGGCAATTCAGCTTGCTGAGCGGGCCAGAGCCTTGAATGAAAAGTCTGCGCTGATTCTGCTCGTCTCGTTATATGCTGAGGCCGCCCGTGTCCAGGTATCCGGCAAGAATACTGATGCTGCAACTCAGTTGATCCAAAAGCTTGAGGCTGCTACCGCCGCACTCGATCGTTTTGGCCCATCCGCTTTTCTCGCCAATGCTTATAGCGAGATTGCCTTTTTTCGTTCAAGAAAAGATCGGAAAGCAGGTATTGAAGCCTATCGTAAGGCCATTGCCGAATTCGACCGTTCGCCAGACGCCGACCCAACTCAAAAAGCCTATGCTCTCAAACGTTGGGGGGCGCTGCTGTTGGTCGAAAATCGCCTCGACGAAGGGGCGGCCCGATATCTGGATGCCCTAAAAACAGAGCGGGCCAGCAAAGCCAACCCACTCGATATGAGTTTTACACTCTCAGATCTTGGTTTCGCGTCAGGCAAGCAAGGACGGCTTGCCGAAGCACTGAAATACCACAACGAAGCCCTGGAGATTCGTGAAGCAGCACACAAGAAGGACCCCAGTGATGTAAGAGTGATGAACAGCCTGGCAAATACATGGAACAATATCGCCTGGGTCCATTCTGAGACTGGTGTGATTGACAAGGCGATTGAGGCCGAGCGTCGATCAATTGCCATCTGGGAACTTAGCTCCCGCCCACCCCACGACAATCCGTTCACCAAACAGAAGCTTGCCTGGGGCCGGCTCTTCCTTGTCTACTTCCTCTTGCGAGCTGAAGCAACGGCTGAACTTTCGGAATTGCGACAGTTGCTTTCTGCCGTCCGGCAAACCCAGGAGCAACATCCCGATCCAGCAATGGCCCGCGAGCTGATCCCCTACGCCGGAATCCTCTAACTAGAGATAGAGTAGAAAGAACTTTGTACCAAGGCGAGGTGCCTTTTGCTCACAAGATCTCTGCTTGTTTCTCTTATCCTGTTCTGCCCGATGGCGGCACAACCGCCAGCCCCGGTGCCCGCATTTCGAAGGCCGCCTGCCTTTCCAGAACGTCCGCCCGCAGATCCTGCTTTGCTTGAGAGTGGCAAAGCTCTCTATGGTGTCCACTGCACCTTCTGTCACGGTGTGGATGCTCGAGGTGGCTCAGGTGGCCCTAACCTCATCCGCACCTCCGTTGTGCTCAATGACAAGAACGGCGAACTCATCGCTCCCATCATTCGTGAAGGCCGCACCGGCATGCCCAAGTTTGATCTCACCGACAAGCAGATTGCCGGAATCGCCGCCTTCATCCATAGCTTTAAGGTGGGAGGCTACGACGTCTCCAGAATGACGCCTCCCACAATCGTCACTGGCGATCCGGCCAAAGGCGAAGTCTACTTCAGCAAGACCTGCTCCGGTTGCCACTCAGTCACTGGCAACCTCAAAGGTATCGCATCGCGTATTACAGACCCGAAGCAACTCCAGCAAACCTGGCTCATGCCTGGCTCCGGTGGCGGCCGTGGTGGAGCTTCGCCGACAAAAGTTCCTCCAGTTACTGTCACCGTCACCACAGCCCCGGGGAAATCGATCACCGGGCTGCTCAATCGTATTGACGACTTCTTTGTGGTTTTAACAGACAGCGAGGGTACTCCGCGCACCTTCACTCGCGACGGGGATAGCCCCAAAGTTGTCATCAATGACCCGCTCAAAGGTCATCGCGACCCTCTAGGCTCCTACACCGACAACGACATCCACAATCTCACTGCCTACCTGGTGACTGTCAAATGAAATTCCTTCTCCTTCTCTCGATCACTACAAGCCTTGCCTCCCAGGCGCTAGACCCCGCGTTGCTTGTGAAGCCACTAGGCAACGAATGGCCCACCTACAGTGGCGATTATTCCGGAAAGCGCTATAGCAATCTCACTCAAATCACACCGGCGAATGTAAAGAACCTCACCCTTGCCTGGACCACTCGTGTCACCTCCGGCATGGGTGCCCCGGGCGCAGGAGGCCGCGGCGGCTTCAATCCCGGCCCGCCGCTCATCGTGGGGGGCGAAGGCAGTGCCGAACTCGCTGCAAGTTTCGGCGGCGGCACCAACATTCGCGCCTCAATGCTGATGGTCGATGGCCGCATCTATTTCTCTACACCTGACAATGCCTGGGCTGTCGACGCTCGCGACGGGCACGTGCTCTGGCATTATTTCTGGAAGACTAAAGGCGGCACTCACATCGGCAATCGCGGCCTCGGTATGTGGGGGAAGTGGCTCTACATGGAAACTCCAGACGATTACCTCGTCTGCCTCGACGCACTCACAGGTAAAGAGCGCTGGCACAAACCCATCGCCGACTTCAACCAGCAATACTTCTCCACTATGGCTCCTGTCGTAGTCGGCAACCACATCATCATCGGCACTGGCAACGATCTCGACGCCCCCGGTTATGTGCAGGCCCGTGATCCTGAAACTGGCGACGTT
>JAPKYY010000957.1 GCA_026394095.1 Acidobacteriota bacterium
TTTGGCCTTCTTTTTGTCGGCATGAGAACTGGCAAACATGACGACGAAGAAGGCGAAAAGCAGAGTGATGAAATCGGCATAGGAGATCAACCACCTTTCGTGGTTCTCATGCGGCTGCGTTTTGACTCTTCTTGCCATTACGGATTGGATGGGAGCGGCGTCCTTTTTTTTCACACAGCTCAGGCGCAGAGCACCTGCCTAAGCAGCCATAGCTCTCGGCCCGCCTCCTCGGGGCGTTTTGCCCTTTTTATCGATCGTATAGGCTTCCAACCTTTGAAGAATTAGCTTTGGATTCAAACCCTCGACAATGCCAACTACGCCTTCGAGAATCATCTCTCTGCGCTCGGTCTCGGCGGCAATTCTCGCCTTGATCTTATTGGCAGCAGGCAGAAAGAGTACATTTGCAATGGCAACCCCATAGACGGTAGCGACGAAGGCAACAGCAATGCCGTGGCCGACTTCTTTGATGTCATCGAGATGTTTCATTACCTGGATCAGACCAAGGACGGCACCGATGATTCCGATCGTAGGGGCATAGCCTCCGGCCGATTCAAAGACTTTGGCTTCGGCTTCAGCGCGGTGTTCTTCGATGGCGATATGAAGCTCCATGGCAGAACGCATCTCGGATAGATCTGAGCCATCAACAGCCATATTGAGGGCACGCTGAAGAAATGGGTCTCGCACATTGGGCAGATCATCCTCGATCGAAACCAGACCTGTCTTTCGGGCCTTGTTGGCATAAAAGATGATCTCGTCTACAGCTGTAATCAGAGGCATCTCGGGAGAGAAGAAGACTTCCTTGAGCCGGCGCACAGCACCGCGCAAGACAGGCCCGGGGGTGTTGACCATCACAGCCCCAAGAGTTCCACCCAGTACGATAATGCCAGCAGTGATCTGAGCAACGTCTTTGAGTTCTCCACCCTCAAGAATCAGGCCGCCCACGATTCCGCCACAGGCCAGAAAGAGCCCGCCCAGAGTCATCCAGTCCAGCTTCATTTTGCCTGTCGCTTCAGCCATGCGCGTCCAGCCCCCCAGAATACTCAGGTCCACGCAAGATCAAGCGCTTGAAATCCACCACCTTCGAAGCCACCTCAACCATGCTCTCGAGTACTCGCAGCCGTTCTCCGGTGCTCAGCGAAATCACGGTGTCGGGATTGGCTTCAACCAGAACGATCAGGTCCGAGTTCACGAGTACGGCTTCGTGGTTCAGCCGGGTCAAATGGATCATGGCTAGTGCGTAAGGCTCTTATCGGCCATAGGCAGCCATTTTTGAGTTAATCGTTCAAGAGTTTCAAGATTGCCTGGAGTTCGGCTCGGATCCGGCTGGTAGCCGGTCCGCTTGTCTTAACCGGTTCTTCGAGCAGGAATAGACTGGATTGCTGCTTCGGCATTGGCTGCGAGCTTACGATGCCGCCAGAGCCGCGCTTGGGCAACTTGGCAACCGCTTTGGGCTTGTCGCTGATGTGCTTGCGGGCGCCTTCAATCGTATAGCGCTTTTCGTAGAGCAAGTGCTTGATTTCAAGGATCGACTCAACATCCT
>JAPKYY010001036.1 GCA_026394095.1 Acidobacteriota bacterium
ATCTTGATCTTGCGCTGCCGCCCGTCCAGCGCGGCATTGGACGTGTAGTAACCCATCACGTAATAGCTCACAATCGACTTCTGTGCCTGCGCAATCCCCTGTGTCAAATCATTGGCATCGAGCAATGCCTTGCCGCCCGTATCCTCGGCAAGAGACCAAAGTGTGTCCTGAGATCGTTGCAGGCTCTGCGCAGCAGACCTGGCTGCTGCACCTGTATACGCAGCATTGCCACTAGCCGTGGCCTGCGTTGCATCGCCCATCGGCGGTTGCGCAACAAGACCTCGCGCATCCACCGTAAAGAAGGAAACGCCGGCCCGCGTTGCCGCATTCACCGTTGCTCTCAGTTGCGCCAGATTGTCGGTTCCATTCAAGCGCAGGCCACTCGCGAAATAGATCAGCGCCTTCTTCTCATTCAAATGCCCCAGCATCTTCGCAGCCGTCTGAAGCGCCGCCAACTGCCGGTCCGTTCGGAAAATCGCAAACTCCCCGCCGTTCTGGCCAAACGCACCATCAGCCAGCGCCTCTGGCACATTCTGATCCTCCCCCACAACCAGCGTCTCGAGGGTCGAAAGCAACTTCGTACGGTCGCTCGTGAAATCCTCATGCACAACAACTTCACTGCCTGCGTAAACCAGAATCGCCACCAGATCCGCAGCAGTCATCTGCTTCCGGATGAAAACTTGCGCCGCACCAATGGACCGCGACTGGTCGGCCGGAGGCATCGCCGACATATCGAAGTAAAGCGCCAGCAGGCGCCGGCTCGCGTAACGTACATTCGAAGACTTCTCAGACGAAATCTGCGAGTGAGCCAGCCGCGGAATCGGAATTGCCCGCTCAGTCAGCTCAGGGGCAGCCTCGATCGCCTCCAGCTTCTGAAACTCAAGAAAGGCGATCGACTGTGGCACACCATTCTCGGTGATCGTGAAGTCTTTGGCTGTCAAACCCTCAATCGGCTTTCCGCTCTTGTCCTTCACCGTCACCTGCTGCACCACCAGGCGCGTCTCCGAACGGAATGTCGGCTGCTCTTGCGCAGACAAACAAAGCAGGGCCGCAAGCATTGGGAGCATATCTAAAACCTCACTCGAAGCAGCGTCTGTAAGCTGCGCATTTGTCCGGCCGGATTGGGCAGCCCAAATTGCGCACTCGTGATCACGGTATTCCAGCTCGGAAAAACCGGATGGTTCAGCAGGTTCGTCGCCTCAACCCTCAGATCGGCCGTCAACCGGTCGCCCCAGCGGAAGGTTCTGCTGGCCGACGCGTTGGTAGTAAATTGGCCCGGCCCCGTAATCGTGTTGCGGCCCGCATTGCCCCACTGCCCCAGCGCCGGTGCTGTATAGGCGGCAGGGTTCAAAAAGAGTCCGGGCGGTGCCTGGTAGGGGTCAGCCCCGGTGTAATTCGCACGAATACTACCTGTAACTCCCGTGCCGCCCACTGGCGCAAACGAAGTCGGCGTCAGTGGCAAGCCTGTTCCGTAGCTGATCTGCGTGGTAAATGTCCACTCCCGCGAGAAGGCCCCCACACGGCCCCTTCCCGCACCAGTCGTGTACTGCGTCTGGAATGCCACCAGATGCCGCTGGTCAAAATTCGAACGGCCGCGCTCCGCACTCAGGTTGAGCCAATCCTGAGCCACCAGAAATCCTGCGCCACCAAGCGCCGCATTATCCAG
>JAPKYY010000929.1 GCA_026394095.1 Acidobacteriota bacterium
AAGTCGTCTTCAAGCTAGCCGACGAACTCGGCATCCAGTACGTTGCCGCCCCCTTTGAAGACGATCTCATCCGCGCCCGTGGCACCAGCGCAACCGATTCAGACTCCCTCCGCACCGCTGCCTACCCCCGCACCACCGCCGGCGAAGGCGCCCTCTACGATCAACTCCGCCTCGGCCCCGGCCGCGCCAACGCTGCCAAATATCCCGACATGCGCACCTACATGCGCAGCACCATCGGCCCTGAAAACTACCAGTTCCTCGCCGACATCTTCCGCTTCCGTGGCGACTTCACTTACCCCTTGAGCGCCAAAGCCTACCTCGAATTCCTCGACGAAGATTGGGACGTCTGCTGCACCCCCAGCTACCCCGTCGGCGGCATGAGCGAATTCATCAAACGCATGGCCCAGCGTGCCACCCAAAAAGGCGCCCGCATCTACACCTCAGAGCCAGCCCTCGAAGTTGAATCAGGCCGTGGCAGCCGCTACGAAATCACCACCGCAAACTTCGTAGTAAAAACCAATCGCCTCATCGTCGCCATCGACGCCGAAGCCTTCAAGAAGGTCGACGGCGACGTAGCAAAGAAGATCCAGAAGCAAGCTCAGTTCCAGGACCTCATGGGCGTCAAAGTCGCCAGCATCAACCAGTGGTGGCCCAGCGCCTGGTGGCAGAACGCCAACCCCGGCAAGAAGACCCGCCGCGCCTGGACCACCGAGAGCTGCGTCAACTTCATCGAAATCCCCACCACTCCCTACGGTGCCAACCAGCTCGTCACCCGCAGCGTCTACGAAGACGAAAAGAGCTGCGTAGACTTCTGGGAAGAACTCACCACCCGAGGCACCCCGGCCGTCGAAGCAGAAATCGATCGCGGCCTCAAGAACATGTTCCCCAACGTAAACATCCCAAAGCCCCTCAAGACCGAAATCAAGATCTGGCCCGCCTGCTGGTACTGGCTCCGTGCCGGCTCGCCCTACTCAAACATGGACATCGCCGCCTGGGCCATCGCCCCTCTCCAGGGAGAAGCCGTCTCACTCGTCGGTGAATCCTACAACCCGCAACGTTCCACCTGGAGTGACGGCGCCTTCAAGAGCTCCATCAACACTCTCAACGCCGTCTTCGGCCTTAACCTCCCCGGCCAAACCGCAACGGCTAACGGCCCGCTCAACCAGCCCGGTAAAGGCAAGAACGGCTTTGCCGACAACCGCGCCATCCGCTAAGCTGTCTTCGCTTTCGCCTTCTGCCGGTACATGTCCGCATCAGCCTCACCAATCAGGTCTGCTGCACTCATCTCCGGCTTCCAAAGGCCAATGCCAATAGCGGCAGTAACTTCAACCTTGATCGATGGGGCACCTGCTTCCACCTTGAGTGGATAGGTGCCCCAAACCCATTGCACAATCCTCTGTTTGGTGGCCTCCGCTTGAGCCATCTCCCCACTCAACAGAACCAGAAACTCATCCCCTCCCCAACGTCCCACCAGATCCGTCTGCCGCAGCACATGGTTCAACTCCGAAGAAAACTGCCGCAACAACTGATCCCCCGCAAGATGCCCATAAGTATCGTTGATCTGCTTGAAACCGTTCAAATCCACCAGGATCATCGCAAACGGTTGCCCCCGCCGTATCCGCCCGCTCAAATCCGTCTCCAGGCGCCGTCGATTTGCCAGCCCCGTAAGCGGGTCCACCAGAGCCGCCTCCTCAGTCGCCGCCAGCCGGCTTCGGTAATTCGATAGTTCAACCTCAAGCGCCCGCATCGTCTGCTCTGTCTCACGAGACATCTGCTCTACCGTCCGGCTCATCTCCTCAACGCTAGACATCAGGCTCGCCCGCAACCGCGTGATGTCTTCCAGCTCCGCAATCCCTTTCAGGCGCTCCGTCAAACCCTTCAAGTTCTTGTTGTGATGCTGATCTCGCTCCCCCACAGATTCCGCTGTCTTCGCCATCAGCATCATAAGGTCCTTCATCTCGGACGCTTTCTTCCGCAGATAATCCTGTGTCCGGTCCTGCCAGGCATGCAGATGTTGCTCCGCTTCCTGTTGCTTCTGCACCAGCTCTGTTGGGCGGGTATCGACAGAGATCGATGCCTCAATCAAATGCAGCTTCATCGCCAGATCCCCAGCCGAATGCGTACACAGCCCGGAATTGCAATCTGCAGTGACAGAAAGCAACCGCTGGTACGAATCAATTACAGCAGCCAACGCCTGCTGGTCTGGACTATCTAGAAATTCCTTCAGTGACACCACGCGTTCCTTTATCGACTCCGCACCAACATCCTTGAAGCTATTTGATGCCACTTCGTTCTATTCCGGTAAGGCATAGGAGAGCCGAGCCCTCATTTCCAGACAAAGCGGCTCTCAATCCGCGGATCCGCTAATTTGGTCATTCTTCTAATGCAACAAAACCAAGCGCGGGGGATGAGATGATGAGGCAAGATGTGGCGGTGTATCTTGCTGATCTTCGTTGCCGAAATTTCCCGGGCTCAACTCCTGCTTAGTCCCGGGAGTCCACAGCAGCAGGAACTCAAGCGTTTCTTCCAATCCTCTGAAGGCGTCAAAGAATCGCCCGAAATGCGCCTCCGCTGCGGCGTCTACACCTTCCCCACCCGTCTCTCCTTCGGCTTCCAGCACTGGACCGGTTACGACATCGCCATGCCTGTACGCCAGTTCGCAACCCGTGGCCGCGAGCGCCCCATGGTCATCGCCCTCCGCGTCACGCCCGAAGCCGCAGGCAAAACACCATCCTATTTGTATTCAAAAGCGGCTTTCCCAAGAAAGGCCCCGCCCCAATTCTGGACCACCGGCAACGCCGAAATGAACCTCGGTGGTGGCTTCGTTGTCGGCGAAGGCAAATACCGCGTCAACCTCTGGGTGATGGATTCCTCCGGCCGCTCCTGCCGCAAAGACTGGAAGATCGACGCCCACTCTCCCGGCGTGCCCCTCCAGATCGGGCCCGGCGAAGTTGCCGAAACAGGTATGGAGAGTTGGAAGGGAATGACCGGTGGCTCCGGCAAGCTCAGCGTCCTCATCCACGCCGCCCCCATGTTCCGCCGTCGCGTCATGACCAAACTCTCCGCCTGGGATCGCGCCGTCCTCCTCAACTCCCTCCGCAGCCTCCTCGACACAGGCGGTTATGCCGAAGCCAAAGTAAAGGTCTTCGATTTCGATGGCCGCCGCGTCATCTTCGAAAGCGACAATTTCGGCGCTCCCGACTTCGACCGCCTCATGGACGCACTCATGAATCTCAACATCGGCACAGTCTCTTACGACACTCTCAAGGGCGTCAACGAAGAAGGCTTCTTGAGCAACCTCGTGCGCGACGAAGTCGCCCTCAAACAACCCAGTGACGCTGTCGTCTTCCTCGGCCCCTCCTGGCGTTGGGGTCAAAAAATCTCCCCACTCCTCAGAGAATTACGCAGCCAGTTACCAGCAACCTATTACGTATCCCTAACTCCCTGGAACTCCACCGCCACCGACCTCCTTGAGAAATTCGTCAAGGCCGGCCCCAAAGGCAAAGTCCTCACCGTTTATCAACCCATTGATCTTGCCAAAGCCATTCGAGAAATTCGAGACCGCCGCAACTAGCCTTCCCTTGGTATTTTGGTTAAGACTCTTATGGAACTAAGCCAGGCCGAGAAACAACTCATCCGCGAAAGCTACGCCAAAATTTCCGGCTTGAAGCTCGAAGCCGGCAAGCTCTTCTACGGCCGCCTCTTCAAACTCGACCCCAGCCTTCAGGAAATGTTCCACCGAGCTCCACTCGAAACGCAGGCCGAGAAGCTCATGCAGGTCTTCGACTGGGTCGTAGAACGCCTCGACCAACCAGCCGACCTGAAGAAGCAGTTGGCCGAGCTGGGAGCAAAACACGTCGACTTCGGAGTCAAAACAGATCACTACGCCCTGGTCGGCGCATCCCTCGTCTGGACGCTCAAATCCGCCCTCGGCAAAGAGTTCCCCCCAGAGGCCGAAGCCGCCTGGATCGAACTTTACACATATTTATCTGGTCAGATGGACGGATAGTGTGCCAGATGAAAGCCTAATGTGATGAAATGATGGCTCACGTATGAACAGTACATGGGCACAAACATATGAGATGGCCGGGCTCGGTATCACCGGCAGCGCACTGATCGCAGCAATTCCAATCTTCGTTCTCCTCACCATGCTCGGGGTCTTGAGAAAACCCGCATGGATGGCAGCCCTGGCCGGCCTCACCTCAGCAATTGCAGTCGCCCTCTTCGGTTACGGCATGCCCGGCTCCATGGCCCTCGGCAGCGTCGCATACGGTGCCGCCTTCGCCCTCTTCCCCATCACCTGGATCATCTTCTGGGCCATTGTCCTCTACCGGCTCACCCTCATCACCGGCCAGTTTGAAGTCATCAAAGACTCCATCGCCTCCCTCACCAACGAGCGCCCCCTCCAGGCCCTCCTCATCGCCTTCGCCTTCGGCGCATTTATTGAAGGCGCCGCCGGCTTCGGCACACCAGTCGCCGTCGCAACAGCCATGCTCGTCGGAGTTGGCTTCGGTGCCTTCGAAGCATCAGCCATCTGCCTCCTTGCCAACACTGCCCCAGTAGCCTTCGGCTCCATCGGCATCCCCGTAGTCACCCTCGCCGGCATCACCGGTCTCCCCCTCGCAGAACTCAGTGGCCAGGTCGGCCGCATCTGCGCCCCGGTCTCCCTGATCATCCCGGCCTACCTGATCGCTGCCACCGAAGGCTTCGCCACTATGCGACGCGTCCTCTTCCCCGCCCTCCTCTGCGGCGGCTCCTTCGCCGGCGTGCAATTCCTCTCTTCCAACTATCTCGGCGCGCAACTGGTCGACATCCTCTCCTCACTCAGTTCGATCCTCGCTCTTGTCATCTACCTCGTCCTCAAAAAGAGTTCCGCACTCAACATGCCTCTCAGCAAGGTCCTCCATGCCTGGAGCCCCTACCTTCTCCTCGTCGCCTGCGTCCTCTTCTGGGGCTACGAGCCAGT
>JAPKYY010000147.1 GCA_026394095.1 Acidobacteriota bacterium
CGACCCCTACAAGCTCTCAGTCGAAAGCGTTCTGCCCCGCTTTGCCGAAATGGAAGCCACCTACGGCAGCCTCACCAAAGGCACCCTCGCTGGCCTCGCTAAAGCCCCCAAACGCGAAGGCTCCACACTCTTCAAAACCCTCAAGAATGGCCTCGGCTCCCTCGTCGACGCCATCGAGAAGGCCATCGCGCCCCACTGCCAGACTCTCCGCGCAGAAGCCCTCTCCGTATCGATGGAAGGCGACGAATACCTCGTCCAGCTTCAGGGCCAGACTCTCCGTACCCGCCACCTCATCATCGCCACTCCCGCCTGGGCCACAGCCAAGCTCCTCGCCGGTCTCGACCCCGCCATTTCAAAACTCCTCGCTCAAATCGGCTACTCCGGCTCGATGACCGTAGGCGTGATCTACGACCGCAAAGACGTCCCTCAGAAATTCAACTCCTTCGGCTTCCTCGTACCCAAAACCGAACGCCGCCACCTCGTCGCCTGCACCTTCGTCGACCAGAAATTCAACCACCGCGTCCCCGAAAATCGCCTCCTTCTGCGCTGCTTCCTCGGAGGAGCAGGCAACGAGGCAATTCTCGACTGGGACGAAACTGCAATAAAACAGGCTGTACTGGACGACATCGATGCCCTCTTGGGTCTCAAGGCCAAACCCATCGCCGTCGAGATCTCCCGTTGGCCCCGTGCCATGGCCCAATACGAAGTAGGCCACAAAAAATTAATAGCGGAATTACAAGACCGTCTAAAAGCCTATCCCCTTTTGTTTCTTGCAGGTAACGGCTATCTCGGCATTGGAATTCCAGATTGTATTAGATCTGGAAAAGAATCCGCCAACAGATTCCAAAATTAATACATTAAGACTGTATTAACTGGCTATCGATCCTGTCGTAACTCCCATCAAACTGTAAAAAGATCTCAAAGGGATTACAAAATGAACAGGCTCCTACTCTCTCTACTCCTCCTCACCGCTTCTTTCGCTACCGCGCAGACCTCCGGTGAAATGCTCGGCCTCGTCACCGACGCCAGTGCTGCCGCCATCGCAGACGCCAAGCTCACTGCCCGAAATCTCTCTACCAACCTCACCTACACCACCACCTCCAATAGCGCCGGCTCCTACCGAATCCCGCTTCTCCCGCCCGGCGAATACGAGCTCGTTGCCGAAAAGTCCGGCTTCGGCAAATACGTCCGCAAGCCCATCACCCTTCGCCTCAACCAGCAAGCCGAGCTCAACATCTCCCTCTCAGTCGCCTCCGCCACCGAAGTCATCACGGTAACCACTGAGGCTCCGCTCATCAACACCACCAACGCCGAAGTCGGCTTCAACATCGATGCCAAACGCATCGCCGAACTTCCGCTCTCCCCCAATCGCAACATCCTCAATATCGCCCTCCAGGCCCCCGGCGTCAGCCAGCTCTCCAGCGGCAACTCAAGCTTCGCCTCCGGCGGCACCAGCTTCTCGGTCAACGGCATGCGCACTCGCTCGAATAACTTCATGATCGACGGCGCAGACTCCAACAACTCCTCAGTCTCAGGCTTGGTGCAGGAAATCAACAACCCTGACGTCGTCGCTGAATTCCGCCTCATCACCAATCAGTTCCTGCCCGAATACGGCCGCGCCGCGGGCTCCGTCGTCAACATCATCACCAAGGGCGGCACCAACGGTTATCACGGCACTGCCTACTGGTCTTACAACAGCAACGTGCTCAATAGCCGCACCAACCTCGATGAGCGTACCTTCGCCAAAGCCCCCTGGCGTGTAGAAAATCAATTCGGCGGCACCTTCGGCGGCCCGATCGTAAAAGACCGCACCTTCTTCTTCGGCAGCCTCCTCCGCTGGACCGATCGTCGTTTCGCCTCAGGCACTGCCATTACCGGCGCACCCACCGCCGAAGGCCGCACAGCTCTCCAGTCAATAGCCGCTGGCCGGCCCCAGATCGGTGCTTTATTGAACTTCCTTCCCGCCGCCCAGCAACCAACCGGTCAATCCTTTACCGTCACCGCAGACGGTCGCTCGGTCGTAGTTCCTGTCGGCACCCTCTCCGGCGCCGCACCCAACAAACTCGACGTCTGGCAGTGGTCTGGACGTATCGACCACCGCCTCACCGACAAGCACAACCTCATGGGCCGCATCCTTTATGACGACCGTGTCTCGATCTCCGGTCAGGCTGTTCCTCAGGGCCTCACTTCGCTTGTGCCAGCCCGCAGGCAGGCCTACAACTCCACGCTCACCAGCACGCTCTCCTCAAGCATGTTCAACGAGTTGCGCTTCAACTTCCAGCGCCAGTTCAGCGCCACCACCGCCTCCGATCTAAATGCCCTTAACATCCCGAGCATCGAAATCAACACCCTCGGCCTTGCCGGCTTCAACGCTGCCGACTCACGCACCGGCATCGGCCTTGCCGTCAACCTGCCCCAGGCTCAGGTCACCAACAACTATCAGCTCGCCGACAATTTCGGCGTCATCCGCGGCAACCACTCGCTGAAGTTTGGCTTCGACATCCGCCGCGTCGAACAATTCCAGGATTTCAACCCCACCCTCCGTGGCCGCCTCCAGTACAACAACCTGCAAGACTTCGTCGACGACGTGGCTCAGGTCCCGGCCATCAATCAGCTCCAGCCAGGCCTACGCACCTGGCAGTTCTACCGGTACTACGACGCCTTCTTCTTCGCTCAGGACGAATGGCGCGTCAAACGCAACCTCACCATCACCTACGGGGTTCGCTACGAAACCCCCGGCAACCCCTTCAACTGGCTTGCTGACGAGAACAGCCGCATCGTCTCGGCAAATAGCGGCAGAACTGGCTTCGCCATCGACAAAGGCCCCGCACGCGATATCAACAAC
>JAPKYY010000921.1 GCA_026394095.1 Acidobacteriota bacterium
GAAGTAGGGAGTGTTGAGAACGACGACGATAGCACTCATCGCGGAATGGATGTTGCAGAAAAGCCGGGTGACACCGGGCCGGTCAAAGCGCACGCTCCGGGATTGGCCGGGTGGGTAGAGGCCGAGGTCAAAAACTTTGCCGTCGAAGTTGGAGAAGGCGTTATGGAAGATGGGGTCGAGGTTCGGAAAGTCGACGGTTGTCCCAACGGAGGCGGCCAGCACGTGGGGCTCAAAGCGCTTGTTCTTTTGGATGATGCGTGCTTTGGCTGTGGTGAGCGGTGGTGGAGCCGGGTTATCGATTGAGGTGAGCCAGATGACGACTCCGCCTTTGTCTTTTCTGGCCTTTTGCTCACGGGAATCCTGCAGGTCGACCGTGCCGCTGATGGTCGCTGCGTTGAGGCCGATGGCGAGGAGACTAAAACTGATAAGCCAGCGCGAGGTCATAGTGGTTCTTGAGTCTTCGGCCGAGCCGGATGTAATCGGTACGCACCTGGCTTGCTTCAAACGAGATGGTCAGGTTGGTGGCGATTCTATAAACAAGGTTGCCTGCGTAGAGGAAGTTCTTGCCGATTGCGCCAGTTGCGAGGTCGCGGTTTCTGTCGTCGTGCTGGCCCGAGTAGAGGTTTGCTGCCAGGCGAGGAGTGAACTGGTATGAGACCTGGCCCCAGCCCGCCCTGGTGTTGGTAGGGCGTACATTGCGCAGGCCGAGAATGGTAAAGCCTTGACGGTTGGTGCCCATGTGGGCAATGTTCTTGCCGCTGAAGATCAGGCCGGTAAAGGTAAGGCGGTCTGTCGGGGCCCAGAGCCAATCAACGCCGTAGAGTCGAGAAGCGACGCCGGTTGCGGCCACCTGTGTTGTGCTGGCGTGAATTACAGGGGCAATTTCCCAGCTGGTTTCACCGCCTGACTTCCGGTTGAGTGCGAGACGGCCCTGCCAGCCAGGCCTGCTTGGGGCGAGGCTATCGGCGAAGGCAGCAGGCACCGCTGCCGACTCTTCGGCAGTTTGATAAATCGAGCCCTGGGCTTTAATCTGAGTGGATTCATTCAGATTGAAGCGTTGTTCGATCCGAACCTGAGGCTGCCAGAGCCAGGGATTACCGGCACCAGTGGCGGGAGCAATTCCTACCTGTGCCAGCGAGGTGGGGTCTCGCTGCGAGATGAGCGGTTTCTCTTGTCCGAAAGAGAGGCTGGTGTTTTTCCAGGCCAATTCGAGGTTGGCGACACGGAGGCGTGGATAATCGGCGAGGTGGCGACTCTGTTGGCGTGGTGGGGTGCCGGTGCGGGCATTGGTGTCAAAAAAGTCGATCATTGCGTAGCCAGTGACGTCGGCACCGAGCAGCGTCTGCGGGCTTTCAAAACGCAAGCCGATGATCGTCTGGCTGGCGGTGATCCCTGCTGCGTGGGGTGATGGGACTAGAGCGGCGGAGCTTGAGTTGATCGCGCCTCCGTTGTTGCGGCCGTTCCAGTAGCTGTTCATCAGGAGTGTGCCGGTGATGGCGAGGGGCTGCTTTGAGGCGGCTTCTACTTTGGACTGGGCTTGCTCGCGAATTTGAGTCTTCTGTACTTCTACTGTTTCAGCTAAGGGGACGCCGCCAGGATTGAGCTGCTGCCGCAGTGAATTGACCTCTTTCTGGAGTGCTTCGTTTTGAGCTTCCAGCTTGGCGAGACGTTCGAGAATCAATTCGAGTTGTGTTTTCTCCTGTGCCGCTAGCGGCACCAGAGCAAGCAGGCAGCTAAGCGCCAGGATTTTGCTTGGCATCGAAGAGTTGCTCCAGGGTTTGTCGCAAGGCAAGAGGAGAGTAGGGCTTGGGGAAAAATGCGTCAGCTCCGAGAGACTTTACTCTTGCAGGGGTGGCTTCATCTGTATTGGCACTGATCACAACAATAGGAATTTGACTATATCGAATATTGGCCCGCACTTGTTCAATCAGTTGGAAGCCATCGCCGAGGGGCATATTGAGATCGGTACAAAGAGCGGCGATACCATCGTTGCTGTCGAGAATCTTCATTGCCTCCAGCATAGATCCTGCCGTTCGTACATCTGCATCCGGGATCGACATCAGGGCCAGCGCCATCGCCTCTCGTGAGTAGGCGGTGTCGTCGACAACCAGGATGAGTCGCTGCATGATGGGGCCTAGGGCAAGAAGCGGTACCCGACACCGTGCATGGTGAGGAAGTAACGCGGGGAATCTGGTTGCGGCTCAAGCTTCTGTCGCAGCCTGACGACATGGGCGTCTACGGTTCGTGTGTTGGGGAAGGATTCATAGCCCCAAACCGAGTTGAGTATGAGCTCCCGGGAAAGAGGACGATCCGGGTTCTGGACGAAAAAGGTAAGCAGGTTGTATTCAGCCGGTGTGAACTTAACCTCGACATCGTTTTTGGTAACTACACGGCGGTCGAAGTCGAGACGAATGTCGCTGAAGGAGAAAACCTGGTTGGGTGGGGCGGTGGCGCGGCGAAGGACGGCCCGGATTCTTGCGATCAACTCGCGAGTGCCAAAGGGTTTGACGATGTAATCGTCAGCACCGATTTCGAGCATCAGCACTTTGTCGATCTCGTCGCCTACAGCGCTCAAAACGATGATTGGTGTATCCATGCGAGCGGCTCGGATTTGCTTGCAGACTTCTACGCCGCCCAGAACTGGCAGCCGCAAATCGACCAAAACCAGATCCGGCTTTGCAGAAAGGGCTGCGTCCAGGCCAGACTTACCGTCGGCATGTGTGATCGTGCGAAAGCCCTCGCGCTCCAGCAGAACCGCAATTGTGTCCCGGAGGCTGTCGTCGTCGTCGATAACCAGAATCGTTGTCACTTTGGATAGTTTCAGTTTAGTTGGGACAAGGCGGCTGGCTCATCTGCATTTTGTAAAAAACGTGTGAATGGGTGAGCCTACAATAGTGGCGTGATACGCAAAACTGCTTTTCTGATTGCACTTGCGATGAGTCTTCCGGCGATTGAACCCCTGCCCGTTAAGACGGGCCAGTTGGCCAACGGTATGAAGGTGATTGTCGAAGAAGACCGCGACAT
>JAPKYY010000104.1 GCA_026394095.1 Acidobacteriota bacterium
GAGGTATAGAAAATTTCGCCCACCTGGACGGCCTGCTCGTTCTGGATATAGTCCACCAAAAGTTGGTTGTTGCCTTGCCCGCGTGCAGTCCCATGGACACGTGACTTGTCTGAGACAACTCCGCAGCCAAAAGTCGGGTCGGTTATCAACATGACCTGGGACCCGGTTGGATAGGAAGCTGTTACCTTTCCCACGATTCCATCTGGAGTGATCACAGGCATGCCCTTCAGCACTCCTGAGGTGGAGCCCCGGTCGATGAAGACGACCTTGGAATTCATCCCGGCTCCGGCACCAATGATTCGGGCGCCGATGGTCTTGTTGGGGTTGCGCTGAACGAAGGAGGCCATCGCCTCCACGCGCTTGGCTGTTGCCAATTCTTCTTTCAGGAATTGATTCTCAAGCTTGAAGCGGTCGACCTCGGCCTTCAATGTCTGGTTTTGCGATCGAATCTCGATCAACTGCCAGTATTCACCAGCGAGACCGAAGGTGTTTGCACGAATCCCTTCCAGCACTCGTGCCAGGGGAGTGATCGCGGTAACTGCCCACACACGAATGAGGCGCACGTCCTGGTTGTTCTTAACCTGAACCGCAAGCAGCACCAATTGCGCCATGATGACAATCACCAGGACGGACAAATTGCGATATCTGCCTAAGAATCCATCCATGCTTGGTCTGGGACGCTCCCCTACTCAATCGCAATGCGGCGCAGCAACTTGAAGTCGGAAAGCATTTTGCCGATGCCAAGTACCACGCAAGCGAGCGGATCTTCTGCAATGGATACGGGCAATCCTGTTTCCTGACGGATCCGTTTGTCCAGGTTCTTGATCAAGCCACCACCGCCAGTAAGAACGATTCCTCGATCGGAGATGTCGGCTGAAAGCTCGGGAGGAGTGCGCTCAAGGGCGACTCGAATCGCGTTCATGATCGTCGAAATGCCTTCGGCGAGGGCTTCACGAATTTCTTCATCGCCAATGGTCAAAGTGCGCGGCACACCCTCAATCAAGTTTCGGCCTTTGATCTCCATGGTGATTGGCTTATCGAGTTCTGAGGCAGAACCGATCTTCATTTTGATTTGCTCGGCGGTTCTTTCACCAACCAGCAGATTGTACTTGCGTTTCAAGTACTGGATAATCGCTTCGTCGAGTTCATTACCAGCCACACGTACCGAACGGGAGTAAACGATACCAGCCAGAGAAATGACCGCAACGTCCGTTGTGCCACCGCCAATGTCAACAACCATGTTGCCGCCAGGCTCAGTAATGGGCAGGCCAGCACCGATTGCAGCCACCATGGCCTGCTCTACCAGATGCACTTCACTGGCTTTGGCTCGGTAAGCAGAGTCAATAACCGCACGCTTTTCTACCTGGGTGATTTCTGACGGCACGCCAATTACGATGCGGGGGTGAACCAGCATCTTACGACCGTGCGCCTTTTGAATGAAGTAGTTCAACATCCGCTCGGTCACCTTGAAATCGGCGATGACGCCGTCTTTCATGGGACGAATCGCGACGATGTTGCCGGGCGTGCGGCCCAGCATCTCTTTCGCTTCTTTGCCAACGGCTTCTACTTCGCCGTTGTTCTTATTGATCGCCACGATCGAAGGTTCATTGACAACAATGCCCTTGCCTTTGGCATATACGAGGGTATTCGCCGTGCCAAGGTCAATGGCGAGGTCGGACGAAAAGAGGCTGAACAGCGAACGGATATTCATGAATGCGGAAAACGCTTGTCTATGATAGGGATTTTGGGCTGGCCCAGTGTTTCATTGAAATTTGCCGGACCTAATTTGAGCGTAGCAACAGCATCGACCTTTTGCACCTCTTTCAGAGAAGGATGAGAATAATTTTGAAAATGCAATACCCCCATGTGAGGGTACAAAAGGAAAGCGCCTATACCCGCAATGAAGTTTGAGAATCTCCCCATATGGTGTCTAGGCCCAAAATTCGATTCACGGTACAAATGAGTTTCACCAGAGGAGAGCAACAAAATGTTAGTTGGAATCGAAGACAATCTTGGCAATGTAGTGAACCCGGAAAGCTGCCGTTTGGTTGGTAAAGAATGCCGGGATTGTGTTTGCTCCAGCGCATCTGTCGTCGCACTCCTCTGCCCTACCCTCGACGCCGCAGGTGCCCAACAAATGTTCTTTCGTATGTACCGGAATCAGGGTTGCGTCGGCATGGCCAGAGCTTTCGTCCGTGAGTACCTCGGCGCGGTTGAGCCAGAATACTTCGAACCGATCCCAATGCCCACTTCCAGCCTCTATCAGATTGCCGCCTGCGCCTAACGAATGAGGTGAAACTTCTCCTGCCGGCGCAACACCCACTGAATTTTTCCGTCCCCGCCAACCATCGCGTCTTCTTCCATACCCACAAACAATTCCTGATTGCCCCACTCCGGAACCGGTGTACGGCTCGATAACTCAATCGAGAACCAGGTATTCGGCAACAATTTGACATCTCCACGCCCAGGAACCCCTTGCTGGCGATCCCAGAGGCCGATCAGTGGCCCGGCACCGTGTCCATGGTCTCCGATGGGGTGTGAATAGACGGTGCCCTTGATGCCCAGCTCTCGCACTTCCTTCAGCGCTTCGGCCAGCACT
>JAPKYY010000969.1 GCA_026394095.1 Acidobacteriota bacterium
CGGCCGGGAAGGACTTGCCCATGGTGGGGGAGATTTCTTTGACGTACTGAGTGCGTGTGGCGAGGATGCCCATCACGACAGCTCTGGGGTGGAGCCGGCCCATGGTTTTGAGGTCGGGGCCAACGGCGACGCCCTGGTCTCCAAGTTGGTGGCAGGTGGAGCAGGCGAAACCGGTGGCGCTTTTGAGGCCGAATAGTTCTTTACCGCGTTTGGCTTGTTCGGGAGGATCTGCGGCGAATGCCGCTAGAGAGAGAATCAGGAAGCTTGTGAGGTACCGCATTTTGCAACCTCTTTTCGATTACAGAATACACCCGCATGCATGAAATGGAGCTGTAATTTTAGGGGTATTGATAGAAGTTATGCTGGAGAGGAATAGGAGAAGCGATGACAAGATTTGTGTGGATCTTTGGGATGTTTTTAGTGGCCCTTGCCGTGGGTGCTGATGCGTTGAGCGGCAAGTGGAACATGTCGATGGAGACTCCTGGTGGAGAGAGGACGGCAACGCCAACTTTTGTGTTGGATGGGGAAACCGTGACGGGCAAGTGGGATAGCTCGGAGGTGAAGGGTACGCTCAAGGATGGGAAGCTGGAATTGGACTTCCCTCTGACTTCGAGCGAGGCTGGATTTCAGTCGGCATTCAAGGTGTCGGCCAAGCTGGAAAACGGGACGCTCAAGGGTACATGGACTTGGGCGACGTATGGGGGGAATCTTACGGGCAAGAAGCAGTAGGAGTGGTGCCCGGGGCGGGACTTGAACCCGCACTTCCCTTTCGAGAAAACGGATTTTAAGTCCGTTGCGTCTGCCGATTTCGCCACCCGGGCTGAACTTTTCTTATTGTAACGGCGCTTGGGGCTTGTTGCGGGGAAATAGTTTTTCGTAGCCCTGTGGGCTAAATGAACTAAGCAGTTCTGCCGAGGATTCTCGTGGAGGGAGTCTAAGGTGAAATGAGACTTAGCGTACTTGTTTCGGGAATTGCTATGGCTGTCTGCGCGATGGAAGCATCGGCGCAGAGCTTTTCTTTCTATTCAGCTCTGAGAGCTGGGCGGCCTGGGGCAGATTGGCAGGTTGGGGTGGGGCCGAGTGCGACGCAAACTGCGGCAAGCTGGAATACGCGATATTTTTCGTACAGCCCGGCGGATAGTTCCTGGCGTGGGGGTGGCTTGAGCCAGGACTTTGAGATTGGCTTTGATGCGGCGCGAAATTTGGGGTACGCGAAGGTCAAGAACTCATCCGGAGCATGGACGGAGGCGACGCTAGTGAACAACGCAGCGCCGCTGGCCGCGGATACCACCTGGACCTTGCCCGCATCAAGTTTTTGGCTTGGAGCTTCTGGGCAGAACCCTGCATCGAGCATCAGTTTGGCCAATCTCAGCATTGCGCCAAATGTGAGCGTGTTGAGTGGCAGCTTGCCTACAGGACTGGCAGCATCGCAAAACGGAACCGGGGTGGTGACCAATTTAGCTGCGCCGCTCGTGATCAACGCCGCAGCAAATGGTGGGAGTTGGTTTGTGGCAGGGACGGTGACATTGAGTGGATTTGGAACGGCAACGGGATCCAGATTGCAATTCAATTTTGGTGCGACGAGCAATCCGACGCCCGAGGCATCGACACTTAGCTTGCTCGGGGGCGGGCTGCTATTTTTCGCGTTCATAGCCCGAAAAAAACGTTTGGCCTAGGACTTTGGTCTAAAGGAGCTAAGCAAATCTGCCGAGGTACTACATACAAACCAATCTAAGGTGAGAGGCAGAAGCCATTCCGTTGCGAGTGGTGGATGTAGCAGGAGAGCCAAATGAGACGGAACTCAATTGTCCTAGGAATCTTGATGATCGCGGGCGCGATGAGCGCATCGGCGCAGAGTTTTTCTTTCTATTCGACCCTGCGTGCAGGGCGTAGTGGGAATGGTGTGGCAGGAGGAAATGGCTGGGAATTGGCCTCTGGAACAACGCAGGCTTTTTCGAACGCTACCTGGACAACCGCTCAATTTGCCTATAACTCTACACCCTCTGACAATCACTGGCGGACAAACAACGGGACGCAGCAATTTGAGATTGGCTACAACGCCACGACAAACACGGCGTATACACAAGTTCGAGATTTTAACGGTAACTGGGCGACAGCGACGGTTGCCAATGCCGGGGCTGCATTTCCGAACAACACGATTTGGACTCTGCCAGCGGGAAGCTTTAACGTAAGTGCAACTGGCAAGCAGGATCCTTCCTCCATCATCATTGAGGGTTTGACGCTTGCGCCGAACGTGGCCCTGATTAGCGGAACTGTTCCAACAAGCATCGGCGTGATTGGGTCGCCCGGGGTGGACACAACAGCAAGTTTGTCGGCACCGCTGGTTATTGACGCAGCTGCCAATGGCGGAAGCTGGTTCTTGACTGGGACGATCCGCTTTAGCGGGCTTCAGGGTAGTGGCGGTTCTGCGCAGGGGTCACAATTGAGCTTTAATCTGGGGGCTCTTGGGAACCAGACTCCTGAAGCAACAACGATGAGTCTGCTCGGTGGCGGGCTGATGATACTTGGATGGATGAGCCGGCGGCGACGGATGGGTGAAGTGAAATGAATTTGCCGGCGCCAGAATGGCCGCCGCATGCGCCGGGAGTTAGCAATTTCTTTGACATCGCCGAGGTTCGCGACCTAAAGTGGTTTGCCCGGAAGTATTGGGTATGGGTTGTGCTGAGCGGAGTCGTTTCTGGATTGCTTGGGGTGGTTTGGGCTTATTACTTTCCCCCTCTGTACGTATCGCAGGCGGCAGTACGGTTTTTGCCACCCCAGGTGGCTGGCCGTTTCGTAAACCCGAATTTCTCGATGGAAGTTGGGCAGCGGATGTTTGCGCTGTCGCAATTGCTGAGCAGCCGCATGACTGCGGCAAAACTGATTGAGGCCTACTCACTTTATCCGGAGCGGCGGCGATTTCAAACGGTGGAAGATCTGACGGCGAAGTTGAGTACCGATCTGCAGATCGTTCAGGTAGGAAATGCGCCTGGTGAGGATCACCGTGCCGTACCGACGCTTCGAATTGCTTTTTACTATCCGGACGCCGAAAAAGCGCAAAAGGTTGTGCAAAAGCTGGTGGAACAGATCTATGAAGAAAACCGGAAGTATCGGGGAGATCAGTCGCTTGGGACAACGGAGTTTCTGCTGGAACAATTGACTGCAGCCGAGGAAAAGGTGCTTGAGACCGAACAGCGGCTAGGGGAAATTCAGGATTCGATCGGGCTCACGGTATCGCAAACCCGGTTGGGGCAGTCTACCTCGCGGAGTTATGTTGTGGACTCGAGGTTGAGAGATTTGCGGCATGACCGGAGATTGCAGGAAGAGCGCAAGTCTGCGAAGAAAGCAGAGTGGGAGCAACTGGAGTTGCTCCATCGGCGGATTGAAACCCGGCCTGTCGAGTTCTACATACCCGAGTTTGAAGGGATGCAGCATTATTGGCATTTACGGGACATCACGACGGCAGCCAAGTCGCGTCTGGAGCGGCTTAAGGAGCGATACAACCCTTCCATGCCGGATGTTGTGTCTGCCCAGAATGATGTCAAGGAAGCAGAAGCTTCGGTGGAACGGTTTCACAAGGAACGTGGAGTACGTTTGCGGAACCGCGATCTTGAAGCGAATGCGGCGAAGATTGCACTGGCAAAGCTTGAGTTGCAGGCGCTGGACAAAGAGGCTGGCGAGCAGATGCGCGAAGAGTCGGAATTGCGTGCTGAATAGATGGAGCGGCGCGGTCAAGGTGAGAGCGTAGAGACACTGGAAGCGGCATCGAGGCCGAATGAGGCGCAGAAGCCGACATGGTGGATGAGGGTAGCGATCGCGGCTGCGCTAGGCGTCCTGCTGAGCAGCATTGCCTGTCTCATGCTGGTGCTTCGCGATCCGAAAGTATTGCATTCCGGGCATCTGGAAAATTGGGCTGGAATTGAAGTGCTGGCCAGTTTTGCAGTGGAAGGGCAAGGACGCCGGAAACTGGGCAGAGGAAGTGCAGCGGCGCTGACGTGTCTGGCGCTGGTTTTTGCCAGCGGCTGCGGATTGTTGCAGAAGGATGCGGCTGGTTTGGTTCGGGAGGGGATCAAGGCTGAGAAGGCAGGGCAGTATCAAGCGGCTCTGTTGCAGTTTAAGATGGCGCTGGAGCGGGATGCAAAATGTGCGGATGCACATGTGGCTCTAGCCAGGCTGGCGTTGCAGATGGGTGAGTTGATACCCGCTCGCGAATCGCTGGCCCGTGCTGTGGAGTTGCAGCCGGAGAACGAGAAGCTGCTGAAGGACCTTGCCGAAACGAGTTACAAGATTTACTTTGGAGACCCCGGCCGTCCCACTGTTTTGTTGCGTGAAGTCGAGGAGTTTGGCGGAAGGTTGAGGGCGAAGTGGCCGGGGAGTCCGGATGGATATCGAATTCTGTCTCAGGTGTTGATGGAGCGGCATCGGACGGATGAGGCGATTGCATTGCTCGATGAGGCCAGCACAAAAGTGAAACGGAATGCGACGTTGCGGGCGCAGATGGCGGCAGCAATGTTTCGGGTAGGTCGGGTGCAAGAGGCCGAGGCGACGCTGGTGAGTCTGATTGAGGAGCATCCAAAGTATCTCGATGCCTACGATCTTTTGTATCTGGAGTTGATGCAGAGCAAGCAGAGTGAGAAAGCCCGGGATGTATTGGTATTAAAGAGGGAGAAGACCGGGGAGCTCGAGCCGGCATTGCAGCTGGCTGCACACGACGATGCACGCGGGCAGCGCGAGGCAACCTTCAAGATGTTGGCTGACTTGAAGCCACTGGCTCTCAGCAAAGAGCTTGGCATGGCGAAGATTGGCGACTTTTGGATGCAACGGGAGGAATGGAAGGCCTCCTGGGATGCATATGTGGCTGGACGCGATGCAGAAGCATCGCATCGCGGGGATTATGTTGGGCATCTGGCGGAGTGGCATCTGGCACAAGGTCAGAACAAGCAAGCACAAATGTTGGTGGAGCAAGAGTACAAGAAAAACAACGGCAGTATGGTGCTTGAGGCCTATTTGGCCGCCGTGAGGCTGGGCGAGGTACCGGCAGAGCGCAGGATGGAGGAGCGCAAACGACTTGAAACTATCCTGCAGCGGATGCCGGATTCGCCCTTCGTGCGCTATCACCTGGGCCGGGCGTATTTGCTCGAGGGCAGGGCACAGCCTGCAGC
>JAPKYY010000898.1 GCA_026394095.1 Acidobacteriota bacterium
GGGCCCAGAGCCCGGCCTTCGACAAAATCACCGTCTTTCTTGGAATCCTGATTTCTTTGGGCTCATCGAGTGTTGTATCCAATATCGTTTCGGGCACCATGCTCACCTACATGCGCGCCTTGCAGCCCGGGGATCGCGTCAGGATCGGTGAAGCCTTCGGCGATGTTGTTGAGAAGACCATGCTCGTTACCAAGGTGCGCACCATCAAGAACGAGGTAGTAACGATTCCTAACGCTCTGCTGCTGAACACTCAGATCGTCAACTACTCGACCCTTGCCGCAACCGAAGGCCTGATTCTCCACGTATCGATCACCATTGGCTACGATACTCCCTGGCCTGAAGTCCACAAGGCGCTGCTTGAGGCTGCCCGCCGCACTCCTCTCGTTCTTGCAGACCCGCAACCCTTCATCCTGCAGCGCTCTCTCAACGACTACAACGTTGCCTACGAACTCAACGCCTATACACGCGAAGCCAACCGGGGCGTTTTCATCCTCTCCGACCTCACCCAGAACATTCAGGACAGCTTCGATCAGGCCGGCCTTGAAATCCTGAGCCCGATGTACAACACGATCCGACAATCTGCCCCGGGCGACACTATCGAGAAGCGCCCACCAGCTTGATCGCTGCGCCGATGCCCAGTCGAGGGCTGCTCAACACTGGCGTTTCATGCGCGCCCAGCAATGCTGCCGCTCCAGCCATGCTGGCCTGTGCCAGTACCACCGCATCAAAGTCCTGGATCCGTTCTGCAATCCGGGCCGCAATCGCTGCCCAGTAGGCTTCGGGCGCACCGGCCGTCCAGTGGCTCCAGGCCTCTTCAATCAGCAGGGTCTCAATGTCGAGACTGTCGCTCTCGCCTCTTAACAAGGCTTCGGTCGGCGCGATCGTCGACTCCAGGCAAGCCGCTACCAGGATGCGCTTCCCCAGCGCCACGGCGGCCTGTGCCATCGGCCGGTCCACCCGAAGAATCGGCACCTGCGGATGCTTTGCCCGATCGGCACAACCGCCAATGGTGGAACAGGTACAAAGCATGACGCTGTCGGTTTGCTCGATGCTATTTTCAATGGCCGCTGCAATCTCTGCAACCATCGCCTCACTAACTGCGCCGGCTTCACGCGCGCGATCCAGCAGGTCTTCGCGTACAACATGTCGAGTTGAAATTCCAGGAGAGATCTCTTGCGCAATAGCTTCGAAGTTTCCAACATTGGCAGCGGCGGTGTGAAAGAAGGCAAGCATCTTTTCAGTCTGCACCAAAAAGAACGGGCCCATCCTGAAGGATAGGCCCGTTCTCAAATCAGAATCGATTTGGTTCTAGCTCAGCACCTTGCTCAATGCCGTCTTGAACTTGTCCATGTCGGCTTGTGTGCCAATCGATACGCGCACCATCGTCGGCCATACCGGCCAGGTGCGGCCGATAAAGACCTTCTCTGCTGCCAGCGCCTTGGTAAGTTCAGCTCCGGGCCGTCCGGCTTCCATCATGAACTTGTTAGACACGCTCGGGATGTACTTGATGCTCTTCTTCTCGAGGAACTCCAGCACGTCTTCGCGAACCTTCGTGTTGATTGCTCTGCGCTCTGCAATCAGGTTCTTCGATTTCACACTAGCAGTGCCGGCCACAAGGCCCGTAATCGGCAACATGCCAGCCCCGTAAGGCCGCATCTTCGCCAGCAGGTCCGGGCGGCCCATTGCTGTGCCACAACGGATTCCAGCCATGCCATATGCCTTTGACCAGGTACGAAGAACCACCACGTCCTTATCCTTGGCCACAAGATCGCTACCCGGCATCTCTTGCGAGAAGTGGATATAGGCTTCGTCGAGCAATACGATCGAGTCTTTGTTCTTGTTGGCGATCAGCCATTCGATGTCTTCGCGCTTGGTGATCGTCCCGGTCGGATTGTTGGGGTTGCAGATGTAGTAGACGCCGGCATTCGGGTCTGCCGCCAGCATCGCCTTCACATCGTGGGAGTAGGTGCCCTTCATCAGCGGAACGCGAGTTACTTTGACTCCGACGAACTTGGCTGAGCCTGCGCCTGATTCATAGCCAGGGTCGCTCATCACGAAGCCTTTGGTTGGCGAGGTGAAGGCAAGTACTGCCCGGTGCAAAGGATCACTCGATCCAGCATAGGGGGCGATGTATTCGGGCTTCAGCCCTTCCACTTCCGCCACAGCCTTTACAAAATCACCCTGCTCGTTGAACGGTGAATAACGTCCACCGTATTTCGCAATCTTGGCGATCGCCTCGCAAGCTTCCATGCAGGGCCCGAGGGGATTCTCATTCGAGCCGATTCTTACTGCATCCGGTGGCATCGCACCACGCATCCCGCGCGGTCTTTCGGCTGCATCTTGCGCCATAGCGAATTCGTTGTAGAAGGGCAGGGCAGCGCCCGCTGACAATAGACTGGCCGCACGTAATACGTGACGCCGGGAAAAGCCTTTCATTTCTGGCATGGAATCAAGCATGGGGATCTCTCCTAAAGGATTCTGTCGGAGGCCGGGGCGAAAAGGCGGGCCGAGCACTAGTGTAGGGATACACAGGACTCGTTGTACGTGGAGTAGCTCTTACTATACATCAAGAAAAAATGCATCGCACGTCGAACTCTTCGCCTGGATTGCTGTTGATTCCCGTCGTTTGGCTCTAAGGATTGGTCTGGGTGAAGAAATTCTCCACTACATCGACGTGTTCAATGCCAAACAACTGCGTCCTGGCAGGATCCACCGTCACTCTCACCCAGTGCACATCTGTGCTTCCTGGTACTTCCATTCGCATCAGGTTATCGATCGGAAGTCCGGATCTTGCACCGATCAGCGGCTTATCGAAATGGAACTCATGGGAGTCCCCGTGAATGAGCAACACAGGCCTACGGAAGGTGATCGCTTCATCTTCAATTACGAAAAAGCTATCGCGTGCACCCTGTTCGGCCAGGTTTGCAACCTGAACCCGGCTTCCCGCAAATCCGGGGTTAATCTGCATTACAAGTACGACGCCAGCAAAATTATTGTCTCTCGCCACGCTAAAGACGGTCTTCAGCCAGTTGAAGTTGGCATGAGTTCTTTCACGCCATTCCACGTCGTTTGCCGCATTGCGTCCAAAATTATTGTTGCTTCCAATGATGTGTACCGTAGCAAATAGAACATTGCCCTGGCTCCACATGGAATTCTCAACGTACTTGAAGTAGCGCCGGTCTTCGCTTTGCTGGCTCAAGGTGATCTTCTTCCGGCCCAGGCTTTGATTGTCAGGGTAGAAGATGCGGCGCAAATAATCCAGCCGCTCGAGGGAATCATAGCTGCCATTATTCTCGCGATGACAATCAGTCCATTCATTGTCTCCGGGCGTCAGAATCATCGGCATCTCGAACTTGTTAAAGTCGTCCCGGCGGTTGGTGTAAGTTGAGTTGTCGCATAAGGTGCTGCCAGATTTGATATCGCCAGCATGAACGAGGAACTGCAAGCTTGTCGAGCGGTTGATCGAATTCTGCAGAGCAGGCCATTTCGCAATCCCGGCAGCCCCGTAGTGCTGATCGCCAATCGCACCAAATTCAAAGCGCTGGGCAACCGGTTTGTGCCGGCCGAGCAGGGTTTGCAGAATTGCAGGGTCTGGTCCGGCAGGGCCTGCCTGCGAATAAGCTGCTGCGGCCAACAACGTAAGGGAAGTCAATATGCGTCTGATCATAGTCAGATCCGACGCTAGCAGTCGAAGGCTTCAATTCAATGAGAATCGCGTTTCAGTTCTGTTTTTCAACCGCCAGTGATTCCAGGTCTGCGCCAGTCAGGCGAAACTTGCTCCAGTCACCGAGCCGCTTAGCCCCGAGACTCTCGTAGAATCCGATACTCGGCTCATTCCAGTCGAGTACACTCCACTCCACTCTGCCACAACCCCGCAAAGTTGCCAGCCTGGCCAGATGCACGAGCAACGCCTTACCTGCACCTTTGCCGCGATGTTCCGGCTTTACGAAGAGGTCTTCGAGGTAAATCCCTGGCTTGCCAAGAAACGTAGAAAAGGTATGAAAGAAGAGCGCAAACCCAACTACTTCCTCGTCCCACTCGGCGAGCACAACTTCCGCTTTTGGATGCTCACCAAAAAGATGTTGGTCGAGCAATTCTTCGGTGGACACGCACTCGTCCAGCAGCTTTTCATACACTGCCAGGTCTCGGATCAACTGAAGAATGGTAGCCAGATCGTTTCTGGTTGCCGGGCGCAGATGAAGGCTCATAATCTAGGGTATCCGGATCAGGTTCCAGCCTGCCTTCTTCAAACTCTCACTGTCCAGGATCCAGCGCGCATCGAGCAGATTTCGCTGACGAACCGTACTTGCAAGTGCAGCCCAGTCGAGCTCACGATACTCGCTCCACTCGGTTGCGAGAACTACCGCGTCGCTATCGGCGATGGCATCTTCTGCCGTGCTGCTCAGTATCCCTGCCAGATCGGGGTGCTCCACACGGAAGCGCTCCATCGCGATCGGGTCATGGGCCGTCACAATCACACCGCGATCCTTCAAGCGCCGGATGATATCGATCGCTGGCGCATCTCGCAAGTCATCCGTATTTGGCTTGAAAGCCAGCCCAAGAACCGCAATGTTACGGCCCTTGATAATCTTCAAAGACTCCAGCAGTTTGTCGATCACGCGCTCACGCATGCTGAAGTTCACATGCCGTGCTGCTTCTACGATGCCCATGCCCAGGCCATACTCTTTGGCCGTAGCCGACAATGCTGCCGTATCCTTGGCAAAGCAGCTTCCACCCCAGCCCAGCCCCGCATGTAAAAACCGATTGCCGATACGGGAGTCGAGGCCGATACCGCGAGCGATGTGCTGGATGTCAGCGCCCACTTTCCCTGCCAGCAAGCCAATCTCATTGATGAAGCTGATCTTGGTGGCAAGAAATGCGTTGGCCGCGTACTTGATCAATTCCGCACTCGCCAGATCTGTCGACACAAGTGCTACGGCCCCAAATCCTTCCTGTCGAGGGCAGAACGCGGGCGCAGCGAAACTCTGGTCGATGACGGGC